>NZ_JASNFO010000028.1:0-129912 GCF_032027725.1 Pseudofrankia coriaricola
CTCGACGTGCCAGAGGTCGTGGTAGTTCGCGATGACCTCGGGGGCGGTCACGACGGTGACCGGGAGGTTGGTGACGTAGCCCTTGAGGCCGACGAGTCGGCGGGCGCGGGCGAGGCTGGCCTCGTCGAGGGTGGTGGCGTCGCCTGTGACCGTGACGAATCTCGGGGTGCGCGCGGTCTGTTCTCCCCCGACGACGGCGCGGGCGCGGTTCTCCTGGGCGGTGAGGGTCCTGTTGTCGCGGGCGGCGCGTCTGGCGGAGTAGGCCCGGACCGCCCGCCACGACGCGGGGTGCTGTTCCCGGTCCCAGACGGGCTCGGTCTTCAACGCGACGTCGTTGTCCCGGTTGCGGCCCTTTCTGGGAGTGATCGTGTCGATGATCTGCCCGTCGGTGAACGCGTCGCCGTGCCAGCGGAAGTGGGACTCCAGATCGATCGGCGCCTTGGTGACCCGGGAACCGACGATGAACCCGAACCCGGCCTCGTCGAGGTCGCGCAGGTTGGCCGCGGAGAGCATGCCGGCGTCGGCGACCACGACCAGGTTCTCCAGGCCGTGGCGGTTCCTGAACTGGCGGACGATCGGCAGGATCGTCGCGGTCTCGGCCCGGTTGCCCTCGTAGCAGCCGATCTCGAGCGGGAACCCGTACCGGTCGACGAGTAGCCCGACGACGATCTGTGGGTCGACGCGGCGTTCCTTGGAGTAGCCGACCCGGCGCAGTTCGTCCTCGTTCTCGGCCTCGAAGTAGAGCGTGGTCACGTCGTAGAGACACAGCGAGACATCACCAGCGGCCCTGGCGTGGGCGAAACACAGCCCCGCGAGCTGGTCGCGGTAGCCGCCCTGATGCGCGCGGAGCAGGGTGCGGCGCATCGTCTTCTCGCTCGCCGGCGTGGCGCCGAGGTCCACCAGCACCCTGCCGGTGTCCAGGATCGACGTCGGCTCGACCAGCCTGGCGATCACCAGGTCCCGGAACACCTCGTCGCCCAGGGCGTCGAACCCCAACGACGTGAACACCGAGACGAGCACGTCGTAGAGCACCCGCGAGCCGGTCGCGACCACCCGCGGCCCAGCGACCGCCACCCGCCCACGCAGCGGTTCCACGGCCACGTCGAACAGAACCGGCGGGGCAGGGCCGGCCTCGCCGAGCAGCGGGGTCCTCACCGCGACCGGCTCGACCCCGAGCTCGAGCTCGCCCTGGCCCGGAGCCTCCAACAGTTCCCGGGCCCGCTCGATGAGCACCCCAAGCTCGGCCTCGGTATGCGCCGAACCCACATGCGCGACGATCCGCCGCCGGCCCCCGACCGACTCGGCGATCTGCACAGCCGTCGCCCCCGACGCCGTCCGCACCCGCCGAATCCAGGCCACAACCACACCGTAGGGCACCAATTAGTGCCTCAGAACCACCCACCAGGCACCCATCACCCCAGGTCAACGCACTACACCATGATCGAAAACGAGCAGGTGACCGAACTCAGGCGGGGGTGTAGCGGCGGCGCTACACCCCCCGCTACTCCCCACGGCCCTCTGACCTGCGTACACCGCACCGCGTAGCGGGTAGCGCCCAGCGGCCCGCCACGCCCGAAACCCGCCCGACAGCCACCCCGGCGACCCGCACCCGCCGCTACCCGCTACAGGAGGAACCCCGCCATGACCACCGCTGACGAGCCCGCCCACCCGCACGACACAGACGCGGTCCGACACTGGCTCGCCGAACAACTCGCACGCGCCCCCGAACCCACCGACGCCATGACGGCGATCATCGTGCACGTTCTCGCCGGCATGGCCACCCACGATCTCCGCGAGGATAATCCTCTCGGTCCGCCCCGCGAGTTCGAGCGTCATCTCCTCGCGGGCCACCTTCACGGCAAGCTCATCGAGTTTCCGTTCCTTCGCCGCCTTCTGCTCCACCAACGCGGCCGGGGTCTCTTCCGGGCGTTCCCACGACCGGCGCTCCAGAAAGGCGCTCACCGCGAGCCGCACGTGAGCCTCCAGCGCCACACCGTCGATCGACGTCGGCCCCTCACAGTCCTTCCGAGTACGCCTACGCGCCATAGTCAGCGACGGGTGGTTGTAGCGAACCCCTGACTCGCCCACCCGCACTACGCGAAGCTGGGCGCTACATACCGAGCAGACCACCACACCAGAAAGCAGATGCCGAACCGCCACACCCGTTGTCCGGCGCCTACGCACGGCGTCCAACGCCACCTGCACAGCGTCAAACTCGGCATCCGACAAGATCGCGGGAAACTTGCCGCTGCGCGCGACACGCGACCACGAACCGTCCGGGGTCAGTTCCGCGTACCACCCAGCCAGGCGCGGGTTACGCATCATCAGGCGAACAGTCGTCATCGCCCACATCGTCGGGGCATGATCGTGGTGCGTCTTACCCGGACCCACAATCCCGCGACTGTTCAGATCGGTGCAGATCTTCCCCGTCGCCTCACCAGCGGCCAGACGCCGCGCGATCTCCCGGACAACCGCGGCCTGCCCATCGTCGATCACTTACGTGATAACGATCTTTCGGCCGTTCGGGGACAGATCCACCGTCCGGCGCCACCCATACGGCTTCGCCCCACCGGCCCACTCGTGCGCGTTGCGCTTGCGCGCGTGCCACCGGTACATCCGGTCACTGATCTGCTCAGACTCGTTGACCGCATCGGTGGCCTTGTCGCGGTACGCCACCCGGCCCGCCGTGGTCGCCAGATCGTAGGCGGTGGCCCCGCCCGACACGTCGATCGCCAGGACCGACCCGACCGCGTTCCGCATCAGCTTCGAGAACGCGGCCACGGCCGTCTCCTCGCGGTTGAGCCGGGAGGCCTCCACGACCAGCACCATCGGCACATCCGCACTGTCCCGGATGTCCGCGATCATCCGCTCGTAGTCCGGCCGGACCACGTCATCACGGCTCGCCGTGATCCCGTTGTCGCAGTACCATTCGATCACCGTCACGCCATGCGGAGCCGCCCGCAGCAAGATCAGCTCTCGCTGGGCCTCGACCCCCAGAGCCTCCCCCGTCTGGTCGATCGACCGACGCGGGTAGGCGACATACCGCAACCGACGGTGCGCCATGGGGTCAAACCTAGGCCCGACCTGCGCGGACGGGAAGCCTGTACCACCTGAGACATGGGTACAGATCCGACGATCAAGCCCACGGCGCGGTGGTACCGACGGGCCAACCTTGGCTGACGCGGCAGTAGTTCAGGCCGGCCCGGGCATCCGTCGCTCGGGCCGTTCCCGCGAGGCAGCCTCAGGTGAGGTCAGAGGCGGCGGGGTCGGGACCGCCCATGTCGAGCCGGAGCGGTGGGTAGCTGTCGGTCATCAACATCGCGTAGCCGCAGACGCGCAGAGCCCACCGCCGCAGGCCGAGAACCAGGTCGTAGACGGACTGCGGGTAGCGGCCGGTGAACAGCATGATCACCCCCGCGAACAGCGTCAGGAGGCCGGCCAGGGCGTTGCCGAGACGGCCGACGATCAGGTAGTGCGGGATGGCCAGCAGCCAGGACTTCACGAGGACCAGGCCGCGGGACAGCCGGTCCGGGTAGGCGACCGACAGGCGCGCCGGGTAGTCGGGGACCTCGCCCAGCGTGAACGGTGGGTAGCGATCGGTGGCGAGCGCACCGTAGCTGTAGTAGTTCACCCGCCAGGACCAGCGAAGAACCCCGACATTGAACGAGAAGACAGCGCGCGGGTAGCGGCCGGTGAACAGGATCGCGAAGAACGCGCCAATGCTGAGCACCAGCGCCGCTATCCAGAGGAAGAACAGGACGATGGCATGCGGGATGGCCAGCACCCACTTGACGAGCCAGAGCCAACGCGAGAGCTCCGAGTCGGGGCCGGGCGCCGCGTCGATACGGACCGGATAGGCCGGCTGACCGGTCGGGCGAGGCTGGTCGGTCACAGTGGACATCGAGTTCCTACTTTCTTCGCTGCCGCCAGGAAAGGATCCCCGACGATCCGGAAAAGGACAACCCTCATTACCTCCTGATCCAACCAATGATTCAGCCCCGCCAACAGCCGGCCAACCCCCGGCCGAGCCCACCGGTCAGCCCACCAGGCGGCCCACCAGGCGGCCCACCAGGCGGCCCACCAGGCGGCCCACCAGGCGGCCCACCAGGCGGCCCACCGGGCAGCCCGCGGATCGTGGCCGCGCCGCGAACGCTGGCCGAGGAGAAGGGCGCGACGGCGGGGCAGCTGGCGCTGGCCTGGCTGCAGCATCAGGGGCCAGACGTCGTGCCGGTTCCGGGCACCAAACGGATCACCCACCTGGAGAGAACGCCGCGGCCGTGTCCGTCGAGCTGCCCAGGACGACCTTGACAGGATCGAAACCGCCGTCCCGCCGAGGCCGTGGCTGGCAGCAACGTGCCGCGGAAGTATCTCCGCACCACCGGAAAGTAACCGTCTCCGGCAGGGTCAGGTGCCCATCAGGGCCAGGAGCCCGGCGGTGTCCTGGAAAACGCCGCCGACCGCGTACTGAATCATCAGGTTGCGCCAGTTCGGCTCGCGGCCTGGCGAGAAGGTCCAGGCCGGGACGGGCTGCCAGACCAGGGCGGTGCGGCCGGTGGCGGCGGCGGCGCCGATCATCGCCGCGGCTCCGGGTGGGGCCTCCGGGCCGGACACGTCGGCGACGACCAGCTCGGCCGCCAGCGCCGCGTCCCAGTCGGCGATCGCGGCGGTGCGCGGGTCGTGGTCGTGGAACCTGGTGGCGGTGGAGACCTGGTAGCCGTGGCCGCGCAGCAGGTCGGCGATCTCGGCGGCCTCCGACGGCGGGCGGTAGGGCGACGGTTCGAGGTAGGCGGTGGCCGGGCGTGGGGCGAATTGGTCGCGTCCGGGTGCCGGTGCTCCGGTAGACAGCACTCGGGCAGACACCGCCACGAGTCGATCGCAGGCGAGGCAGGCGGCGTCGGCGAGCTGGCGCCGGTTGCGCTCACCGAAGATCGTGAACCGGTCGGCGGAGGTGTCCTCGGGGAGAGGGCGAGCGTAGGCACCCGGATGACCTCGGTGGCCAGGTGGGCCAGGAGTGGGTCGGGAAGCTCCCAGCGGCGTCCGCGGTGCTGCCGTAGGTGAGGAAGTCGGTGGTCATGATGACGACCGGGGCGCCGCAGCTCGTCCGAGGAGCTCGGACGGCGTGTTCCTCCCAGTAGCGGGCATCCTCGCGCCGCGCCCGCTCCAACAGCGAGCCGTGGACCACCACGGGGCTCGGCCGGTTGCCCGGTCGCAAACCTTCGGTCTGCTTCCGGGCTTCCACGGTATTTCGCTTCGGCGCCCAGCCCCGGAACCCGCGCCAGGGAGGCTTCGCCCCCTGGAACCCCCTCCGGCTCACGGCGAGGCCGGGGTGCGGCTCGTGCGTGGGGCGGGTCTCCGCGCCGGGCCCTGGGGCGAGGGGCCGGCGCGGAGCAGGGCCGGGTGGATGGCCTTGGCTATAGGGGGTGTGGGGTCACATGCGTTCGGGGGCCGTGATGCCTAGGAGCGACAGGCCGTGGGCGAGGGTGCGGGCGGTCAGCTGGCAGAGGGCCAGGCGGTTGGAGCGGATGGGCTCGTCGGCGTCGAGGACGCGGCAGGACTCGTAGAAGGTCGTGAAGTCCCGCGCGAGCTCGTACAGGTAGCCGGACAGGCGGTGGGGCTCGAGGGTCGTGCTGACCTCATTCAGCATGGCGCTGTAGCCGTCGAGCTGGAGGGCCAGGGCTCGTTCCGCGGGTTCCAGGGCCACACCGGGGTCGACGATTACCTCGGGGTCACCCGCCCGCCGCAGGATCGACCGGATCCGGGTGTGCGCGTACTGCAGATAGACGCCGGTGTTTCCGTTGAACGAGACCATGCGGTCGGGGTCGAAGACGTAGTCCTTGACCCGTGACGTCGACAGGTCGGCATATTTGACCGCCCCGATTCCAGCCAGCTCGGCGATCTGGTCGAGATCGGTGTCCGTCAGCTCCGGGTTCTTCTCCGCCTCCGCGACGACCGCGCGGGCACGCGCGACCGCCTCGTCGAGAAGGTCCATCAGCCGGACGGTGCCACCCGCCCTCGTCTTGAACGGCCGGCCGTCCTTGCCCAGCACGGTGCCGAAGGGGACGTGCTCTACCTCGATGGCGTCGGTGAGCCAGCCCATCCTGCGGGCAGCCTCAAAGATCATCTTGAAGTGCAGCGCCTGCCGGGAGTCGGTGACATACAGCAGCCGGGTCGCCTTGAGGTCATGAATGCGGTAGCGGATCGTCGCCAGGTCCGTGGTGTCATAGCCGTAGCCACCGTCGCGCTTGCGGACCATCAGCGGCACCGGGCTGCCGTCGGGGCCGGTGACCTCCTCGGAGAAGATCACCAGGGCGTCGTCGCTCTCCACGGCCAGCCCGGCCCTGACCAGCTCGTCGATGGTCTCCGCGAGCATGGGGTTGTAGAACGACTCGCCGACCGAGTCCTCGGGACGCAGCAGAACGCCAAGGCGGTCGTAGATGACGCGGAAGGCCTTCTCGGACTCGGCGACGATCTCCTTCCACTTGGCCAGGGTGGCGGGGTCGCCGGACTGAAGGTCGACCACCCGCTGCCGGGAACGGTCGGCGAAGGCCGGCTCGGCGTCGAACTCCTTGCGGGCGGTCTTGTACAGCTCGTCCAGGGCCGACACAGACGAGGTGCCGGCGGACAGCTCGTCCTGGTGCCAGGCGGCCTCGGGATGCTCGTCGAGGTACTGGATCAGCATCCCGAACTGGGTGCCCCAGTCCCCGAGATGGTTCTGCCGGACGACCTCCGCTCCCAGGAAGCCCAGTACCCGGACGAGGCTGTCGCCGATGATCGTCGTCCGCAGATGCCCGACGTGCATCTCCTTGGCGATGTTCGGCCCGGAATAGTCGATCACGGTCCGCCGCCCGTCGTCCGGCAGGCCGACTCCCAGGCGAGAACTCCCCAGCCGCGCCGCCACCTGCCCCCAGACCACGGCGTCGGGAACCCTGATGTTCAGGAAGCCGGGACCGGACACCTCGACCGTGCCGATCGGCCCGCTGCCGAGCGCCGCGACCAGCTCCGCGGCGAGGTCCGCGGGCCTGGCTCTGGCCCGCTTCGCGAGCGCCAGCGCCGCGTTGGCCTGGAAGTCGGCGTGCTCGGACCGGCGCACCACGGGGTCCGCTCCCGCCAGCTCGGGGCGGACGCGACCGATCGCCCCGGACACGGCGTCGGCGACCTGGCCGAGCAGCGGTGGCACCTCGTGGTTGCTCACAGGGACTCCCCTCCTTCGTCGTCCACCATTCTCCCAGGCGCGCCAACTGGGTTTCGGCGGTCATACCGCCGGCCCGGGGCCGTCCGCGGGCCCCGCCCGGACCGGTCGATCTTCCGCCCCGACGGGCTCGGGCGTGAGCGTCGCCCGGGTGACGGAGCCGAACAGCCTGAGCGTCTCGGTGAGATACCGCCCCGCCGGGACCCCGAGAAGGCGCAGGGCGCCGCGGTGGTCGACGGCCACCACCGCGGCGGAGGGGATGGCCAGTGCCCACCAGGCGGCGGCGAGCGCGACGCGCGCCGGCGCGGGCAGACTGAAGAGATCCAGGCGCAGCCGGTGGACGTGGAACGGGACGTGCTCTTCCTCGTCCGCGAGGATGCGCGCGGCGACCTCGCGAGTCAGCTGGTCGTCCGCGCCGTCACGGATGGCCTCGTAGTAACGCAGCGCACACACCTCGGCGACGGTCAGCACCATCACCTCCCGCCGCAGGCCGGCACGCCAGCGCAGCGACCGGAAGGCGGCATCACTCCAGTGCGCCGCGATGGCCGGCCGGCCGCCGGCGGCGAGCAGCCGGCCGAGCAGCCGCGCATGGTCGCGCTCCTCGCCGACGAACAGCCGCGCGGCCGCGAGGTAGCCGTCACCCGCGCGCGTGGCGGCGCGGATCATCCCGTCGCCGTCGCCACCCTCGCCGACCTGGAACCTGGCGAGGCTCGCCGCCAGGACCGCCGGGATCTCGGCGCCCTGGTTCCAGTCCGGGTCACGCCGGTGTCTGTTGGCCTCGAACTGGCACCGCCAGCGGTCGAAACCCTGGGCCGTGTCATCGGGCATGAGGCAAGGCTGCACGGCGAATTGCCGTCAAGGCCAGAAATATCCACCTGGTGACCGCCGCCTGCGTCGGGGCCGGGTTAGGCGGGGGCCGTTCGCCCGTGCCGGCCACCTCTTCCATCGGCACCGTGATGCGAGTCATGCTGTGGATATTGTATATGTTCTTTCGGTGCCGGCTTGGTGACGCCTCGGCGTTGTGCCGGGTCGACCGCCTCGAAGTGGAGAATCCGGAATGTTGGACTCGAAAATCGTCGGCGGCCTGGTAGTGGACGGCACAGGGGCGGCGCCGTTCCGCGCCGACATCGGCGTCAAGAACGGGCGGATCGTCGACATACGTCGATCCGACGGTTTATCCAGCGGAATCGAGACCGAGGCTGCAGAGACGACCGACGCGACCGGCAAGTACGTCCTTCCGGGGTTCGTGGACATCCACACCCATTACGACGGGCAGGTCACCTGGGACTCGTTGCTGGAGCCAAGCAGCTCACACGGGGTCACGACCGTGGTGTCCGGCAACTGTGGCGTCGGCTTCGCGCCGGTGACCCCCGGCCGCGAGCCGTGGTTGATCGAGCTGATGGAAGGCGTCGAGGACATCCCAGGCACGGCTCTCACCGAGGGGATGACCTGGGGCTGGGAGTCCTTCCCCGGCTACCTCGACCGGATCGCCGGCCGGGAGCTCGCCGTCGACTTCGGCGTCCAGGTCGCGCATGGGCCAGTCCGTGCCTACGTCATGGGCGACCGCGGCGCCCGCAACGAGGTCGCGACCGCGGACGACATCGCCACCATGGCTCGCCTCGTCCAGGAGGCGATCGAGGCCGGCGCGCTCGGCTTCTCCACGTCACGGACGGTCGCGCACCGGGCGATGAACGGCGAGCCCGTCCCGGGGACCTATGCCGCCGAGGACGAGCTGTTCGGGCTTGGCCGAGCCATGGCGCGCGGTGGGCGGGCCGTCTTCGAGCTGGCGCCGACCGGCTCCGCCGGCGAGGACCTCGTCGCCCCGGCCCGCGAGCTCGACTGGATGCGCCGGCTAGCCAAGGAGATCGACCGCCCGGTTTCTTATGCGCTGCTCCAGGTTGATGCCGCCACCACCATGTGGCGTGAGTTGATGGAGTCCTCCGCCGCCGCGTTCCAGGCGGGATCGCCGTTGTACCCGCAGATCGCGGCCCGCCCGTTCGGGATGCTCATCGGCTTCGCCGGCCACCACGCCTTCACCCACCGGCCGTCGTTCCGCGCTCTCGCGCACCTGTCCCCGGCTGAGCGCGGCTTCGAGCTGGCGAAGCCGGCGGTCAGGAAGGCGATCCTGGCCGAGGGGGACCTGCCCGTCGACCGCACGAGGCAGTTCGACGCCATGAAGGACGTGATCGCTTTCAGTCTGGATCGGCTCTACGCGATGGGTGACCCGCCCGACTACGAGCCGACCCGCGAGCGGACGGTCGCCGCCATCGCCGAGCAGCGCGGCGTCAGCGGCCTCGAGGCTCTCTACGACCTGATGCTGGAACAGGCCGCCGGCACCGACCACCCGGCGACTGCCATGCTGATGATCCCGTTCTTCAACTACGCCGACGCCAACCACGACGTGATCCGCGAGATGCTCACACACCCTGCCGGTGTCTCCGGCCTTTCCGACGCCGGCGCTCACTGCGGCATGATCTGCGACGCCTCCTATCCGACTTTCCTGCTCACCCACTGGGTCCGCGACCGCCGCCGCGGCGAGCGGCTACCGCTGGAGCACGTCGTCAAGAAGCAGACCTCCGACACCGCCGCCCTGTTCGGCCTCGGCGACCGCGGCATCCTCGCCCCGGGCAAGCGGGCCGACCTCAACGTCGTCGACCTCGACCGTCTCACCCTGCACACCCCGCGGATGGCCTACGACCTGCCCGCCGGCGGCCGCCGGCTCGTCCAGGACGCCTCCGGCTATGACGTCACCATGGTCGCGGGCAGCGTCACCCGCCGGGACGGCGTCGACACCGGTGCCCGCCCCGGCCGGCTGATCCGCGGAGCCCGCTGACCACCGGGCACCGGCGCGCGGAAACGGCGGAAACGTCGGCCCGCGAGGCGTCGGTTGGGGCTGTCCAAGGAGGTCGGGCTATCCGATGAGAGCGTCCAGGGTGACGAAGCCGTAGCCGCGGTCGCGCAGGGCGCTGATGATGCCGGGCAGCGCGTCGGCGTCGAGCGTCGAATGGTCCTGCGGGTGCGAGCCCAGGTGCATGAGCACGATCTCGCCGGGCTGCAGCGCGTCCAGGACGCGAGCGGTGCCGGAGGCGGCGGTGCGCCCGCCTGAGGTGCCCTGCCAGCCGAGGGTGTCGACCGTCCACCGGATCGGCACATAACCGAGCGCGTTCACGGCGGCGATGTCATGCGCGTTCCGGTCCCCGAACGGGAAGCGGAAGAAGGGCCGCGGGTCCTTGCCGCCCACCGCCAGGATGTCGCGCTCGGCCCCCAGCACCTCACCGCGCAGCGCGGCGTCGTCGATCTTGGTGAAGTACGGGTGGGTCGACGAGTGGTTGCCCATCCGTCCGCCGGACGCCGCGATGTCGCGCACCTTGGCCGGGAAGCTGGTCGCGAACTGGCCGGTGAGGAAGAACGCCCCCGCGACGTGCTCCCGCGCCAGCGTCGCAAGAATCGGGGTGACACCGTCCGCGTTGGCGCCGGCGTCAAAGGTCAGCGCGACGATCTTGCGGTCCGTCGGGATGCGCTCCCAGTCCTTCCCGAACAGCCCGGCGGGCAGCCCGGTCCCCGGCGTCGGCGGCGGGGGTCCGATGCTGCTCGGCCTCGGCACGGCCGACGCGGCGGGCGGGGTGGTCGGCCGATTCGTCTGCCCAGCGGACGGCCCGAACGCCGACGTGCCCAGCGACGGGCTCGCGCTTCCCGCCCCGCCCGCCCCGTCCGCCCCGGGCGCCCCGGGCGCCCCGGCCGCCGACGCGGTGGCCGTGCCCGCGGTGGGGCCGGGAGCTGGCTGGGCGGGCGCCTCGCCGCCACACGCGGCGAGCGCGACGACCAGGCATACCGGCGCATACCAGGCGACCGCGCGGCGTCGACGCGTCATGGTGGGTCTGACGTCCGGCTGAACCGCGCGGTTGCCCCGCGACCGGCATGGGCCGGGGAGAAACGCCGAGAGCCGTGGGCCGGCGAAACTGTCCGGAACACGGCATATGGTGCGGTCGGCTAGCGCTTCGCGGCCCGGGCGCCGGGCGGTCCCGGATCGGATGCGACGAGACACGCCGAAGTCGGGCGAACATGCCGCGGCCGCGGCCGGCCGGATAATGCGGGGCTGGCGTGATCGCGGTCCGGGCGGACGCGCTCCGAGCACGAGAACGCGTACCTGGCCGAGCGAACGCCGGACGGCAGGCCGCGCGACGGTGGAGGTGACGTACCCGTGACGGTGACGGATGCCGGTGGTCGCGGCGGCGCGCCGCCGAACGGCGCGCGACAGCCGCGTCCGGACGACGACGACGACGCGCTGGGCGCGCCGGCCGCCGCCACCACGCCGGTCAACCCCCCGGTCGGGCGGGTCATGGGCACGGAAGAAGCCACGCCGCTGCTCTTCCACGTCGCGCTGAACGAAGGCAGCTACCTGCAGTTGGACGACGTGGTCGTCACTGTCCGCACCGTGCCCGGCGTCGGGCCGGTGATGACGGCCGGGGTGGTCACGCAGGTCGAGGCGCGGCACGAGGGCGCGAGTTTCGACTCGGACGTGTTCCTGATCGCCGAGGGCGTGCTGCCCGCCCAGGTGCAGGAGATCGCCGAGGTGACGACGACGCGCCTGGAACCGGAGATCTACGTCCCGCCCCGCCCGGGCGAGCTGGTGCGGCGCGCCACCGGCGACGAGCGGGCGATCGCGCTCTACTTCGACCAGATGGACCGTCAGGTCCCGGTCGGCCTGGGCCGCGACGGCACGCCGATCTACATCAACCTCGAGTTCCTCGACGGCACCCGCGGCGCGCACGTCTCCATCAGCGGCATCTCCGGCGTCGCGACGAAGACCAGCTTCGCGCTTTTCCTGCTGTACTCGGTCTTCCGCTGCGGCGTACTCGGCCGGGCGGCGGTGAACGCGAAGGCGCTGGTGTTCTCGGTCAAGGGCGAGGATCTGCTGTTCCTCGACCGGCCGAACATCCGGCTGACCGACGAGATCCGCGCGGTCTATGACCGGCTGGGGCTGCCGGCCGAGCCGTTCGCCTCCGCCGGCTTCTACGCCCCGCCGCTGCCGGGAGACACCACCGGACGCCCGCATGTCTCGGCCCGGACGTCCGGGGTGAGCGCGTTCTGGTGGACCCCGCTCGAGTTCTGCCGGGACGAGCTGCTCCCCTACGTCTTCGCGGACTCCGAGGACGACCGCCAGCAGTACACGATGGTCGTCCACCAGGTCACGAACCGGCTGCGCCTGGACGCGGTCCCGTTCGGCGCGGACGGCGCCGTCAAGGTCGAGGGGCAGGTCCTGCGGACCTACGAGGAGCTCGTCGACTTCGTCATCGACCGGGTGAACGACGACGGCGCGCGGGCCAAGTGGGCCGGGCCGGCGACCGGCGCGGGCACGGTGAACGCGTTCGTGCGCCGGCTGCGCTCGTCGCTGCGGGCGCTGCGCACGGTCATCCGGGCCGACCTGCCGGACGCCGCGGGCCGCCGGGTCAGCACGGCCGGCCACCAGGTGACCGTCGTCGACCTGCACAACCTGCCGGAGCGGGCGCAGCGGTTCGTCGTCGGCGTGGTGCTCGCGGCGGAGATGCGGCGCAAGGAGGACGCGGGCCCCGGCGGGCTGCTGTTCACGATGCTCGACGAGCTGAACAAGTACGCGCCCCGCGACGGCACGAGCCCGATCAAGGAGGTGCTGCTCGACATCGCGGAGCGCGGCCGGTCCCTGGGCATCATCCTGGTCGGCGCGCAGCAGACGGCGAGCGAGGTCGAACGGCGGATCATCGCGAACAGCGCGATCCGGATCGTCGGCCGGCTCGACCCGGCGGAGGCGTCCCGGCCGGAGTACGGGTTCCTGCCGCCCAGTCAGCGAGCCAGGGCGACACTGGCGAAGCCGGGCACGATGTTCGTCACCCAGCCGGAGATCCCCGTCCCGCTGGCCGTCACGTTCCCGTTCCCCGCCTGGGCGACCCGGCCGTCGGAGGCGGGCGATGGCGGCCCCGAGGCATCGGCCGCGCCCGCCGACGGGCCGGCGGTGCCCGCGCAGTCCCGCCCGGACCCGTTCAGCCAGCTGCCCGACCCCGACGACGACCCGCCACCGTTCTGACCACCGTCACCGTCTGACCGCCGACACCGCTTTGACCGTCAACACCGCGCCGCTCGTCCACCGGCGGGCGCGCCCCGCGCCCGGCCGCGCCACGAAGGACCGCCAGCCATGAGGTTTCTGCACACGTCCGACTGGCACATCGGCAAGTCCCTGAAGGGCCGCAGCCGGCTCGACGACCAGGAGGCGGTGCTGCGCGAGGTCGTCGGCATCGCCCGCGCCCAGGAGGTCGACGCGGTTCTGGTGGCGGGCGACATCTACGACTCGGCGGCGCCGTCGGCGGAGGCGCAGCGGCTCGCCGTCCAGACCCTGCTCGGGCTCCGCGGCACGGGCGCCGAGGTGATCGTGATCGCCGGTAACCACGACCATCCGCGCTCGTTCGAGGCGTACCGGCCGCTGATGCAGGCAGCCGGGATCACGATGGTCGGCACGGTACGCAGGGCGGAGAAGGGCGGGGTCGTCGCGTTCACGGCCCGTGGCACCGGTGAACCCGTGCGGGTGGCCCTGCTGCCGTTCCTGTCGCAGCGCTACGCGGTGCGCGCCTCCGAGCTGGTCACCCAGACGCCGGCGGAGAACTCGGCGAAGTACGACCAGATGGTGCGTGACCTGCTCGCCGCGCTGTCCCGGGGCTTCGACGACAACGCGGTCAACCTGGTGCTCGCGCACCTCACGGTGACCGGCGGGAGGTTCGGCGGCGGCGAACGGCTGGCACAGTCGATCTTTGACTACTACGTGCCGGCGACGGCGTTCCCCGCCGACGCGCACTACGTCGCGCTCGGCCACCTGCACCGCCGCCAGACGCTGCCGGCGCCCTGCCCGGTCGAGTACTGCGGCTCCCCGCTCGCCGTCGACTTCGGCGAGGAGGACTACGTACCGGTGGTCCGGGTCGTCGACGCGGCGCCGGGCGTCCCGGCGAAAGGCGTCGACATCCCGGTCACGGCGGGGCGGCGGCTGCGGACGGTGCGCGGCACCGTGGCGGAGCTCGCGGAGGCGGCGGCCGAGTACGGCGACGCCCTGCTGCGGGTGTGGGTGCGCGAGCCGGCGCGAGCCGGGCTGCGCGAGCAGGTGCAGGAGCTGCTGCCGAACGCGCTCGAGGTGCGCATCGACCCGGAGTTCGCCGCCGCGGCCACCGGCTCGCGGCCCAGCCGCCCCGCGGACGGGCAGGGCGGCCCGGCGGACCTCTTCCACGAGTACCTCGGCACGCAGAACATCGCCGACGAACGGGTCGAGGCGCTCTTCGCCGCCCTGCACGACGAAACTGTCGGAGCCGACCGGCATGGTTAGCCCGACGGCCCCGGGCATCGCCGCTGGTCGGGAGGCTGGCCCCGGCCGGCGCGGCGTGGCGGAGCGCGCCGGCCCGGCGGCGGGCGGGGACCGAGGATGCGGGGACCGAGGAGCGTCGGAGGGGGAGAGCTGATGCGGCCGGTGCTGCTGGAGATCGCCGGTTTCGGCTCGTTCCGGGACGCGGCGGCGGTGGACTTCGCCGACGCGGACTATTTCGCGCTCGTGGGGCCGACCGGGTCCGGGAAGTCGACGGTCATCGACGCGATGACGTTCGCCTTCTACGGGTCGGTTCCCCGCTGGAACGACCGGCGGATGGTGTCGCTGGCGCTCGCGCCGACGGTGGCGCGTGGCACGGTCCGGCTGGTCTTCGACGCGGCCGGCAGCCGCTATGTGGCGGCCAGGGAGCTGCGCCGGATGGCCAGCGGCGGGGTCACGGTGCGCAATGCCCGGCTGGAGAGGCTCGCCGACCCGGCGGGGCTCGGCGCGCCCGGCGACCAGACCGAGGTGGTCGCGGCGGACTCCGAGGTGAGCAGGGCCGTCGAGGCGCTGCTCGGCCTGAGCTTCGAGCACTTCTGCTCCTGCGTCGTACTCCCCCAGGGCGACTTCGCCGAGTTCCTGCACGCCAAGCCGGCCGACCGGCAGAAGATCCTCACAAAACTGCTCGGTCTGGGCGTCTACGACGAGATCCGGGTCGCGGCCAACAACCGGGCCACCGAGCAGCGGCACCGCGCCGAGGTGCTCGACGAGCGGCTGGCCGGCTACCGCGACGCCACCGAGGAGGCCGAGGCGGGCGCCGCCGGGCGGGTGGGCACACTCGTCGAGGTCGCCGGCAAGGTCGACGCCGCACTCGCCGAGGCCGCAGCCAGCGCCGCCGCCGCCCAGGAGGCCGCCGCCGAGCTGAGCCGCGTCCACGAAGAGCGTGACCTGCTGGCGGCGGTCCGGATGCCGGCGGGCGTCGTCGAGCTCACCTCCCGGCTGGCCCGGGCGAGCCGGGCCGCCGCCGAGGCGGCCGAGCGCCGGCAGGCGGCCGAGCGGACCGACACCGCGGCCCGCGACGACCTGGCCGCGGCACCCGAACGTGCCCCGCTCGAACAGGCCGGCCGCGACCACGAGGAACTTGCCCGGCTGCTCGCGGCCCAGCCCGAAGCCCAGGCGACCCATACCGCCGCCCGCGCCGCCCTCGGCCGGGTGACCGCCGCGGTCGCCGACACCCGCAAGGCCCGGGACGCCGCGGCCGCCACCCGGGACGAGGCCTCCCGGCGGGCCCTGGAGGCTGCCGGCGAGGTGGCCCGGCTGCGCGCCGACCGTGACCTGCTGGCGAGCGTGCGCACCCCGCCGGGCGTCGTGGCGGCCGCGGGGAGGCTGCGCGCGGCCCAGCGCGCCGCCGCCGAGGCCGGGCGGCACCGCCAGGCGGCGGAACGGGCGGACGACGACGCCCGGGCCGCGCTGCTCGCCGCTCCCGACCGGGCCGCCCTGGAACGCGCCCGCGACGCGCATCACGAACTCGACCGGCTGCTGCCGGCGCGCGCCGAGGCCGACCGGGCGCATGTGGTTGCGCGCAGCGCGCTGGACGCGGCGATCACGGCGGTCGAGGATGCCCGCCGCGGTCACGGCGACGCCGCCACCGCGCTGGAGCGGGCCCAGACGGGCGACCTCGCCGCCGCGCTGCGCCCGCACCTCGTCGCGGGCGAGCCCTGCCCGGTGTGCGAACGGGAGGTCGTCACCCTGCCCGCCGCCGCTCACCCACCGGCGCTGGCGTCGGCGCGCGCGACGCTCGACGCGGCCAGGAATGCGCTGGACGCCGGCGAGCAACGCTCGGCCGAGGCCGGCCGGGCCGAGTACGAGGCCAGACTTCGGCTGCGCCAGCTCACGGAGCGCGAGGACGAACTGCGACGCGGACTCGCCGACGCGCCGGACCAGGACGGCGCCGCGGTGGGTCTCGCCGAGATCGCCCGCCGCGAGCAGGCCGTCGCGCACACGGCCCGCGAGCTGGCGGCGGCGCGCCGGGACGCGGACGCGGCCGACCGGGCGGCCGCCGGGCTCGCGGCGGCGGGTGCGCGAGCACGCGCGGAGCTGGCGGCGGCCCGTGACCAGTTCGTCGCCCTGGGCGCGCCGGGCCTCGTCGACGAGCCCGACGACCCGACCGGCGGGACCGGGATCGACCTGGCCGGAAGCTGGGCGCGGCTGGTCGGCTGGGCCGGGGAGTTCGCGGCCGAGCGGACGACCCAGCTCGGCGGCGCGGCGGTCCGCGAGGCGGTCGCCCGCGAGGCCCTCACCGCCGCCGACCGCGCCCACGGCCAGGCGTCGTCCGCGGCGGACCGGGCCGAACACGACCAGGTCGCGGCCCTGCACGACGAGCGGACCGTGGCGAGCCGGCTGGAGTCCCTGGACACGCGGATCACCCAGCTGCGTGCCGCCCTCGCCGGCGCTCCCGCGGCCGCCGAGGTGGCGGCGGCGCTCGCCGACCTGGACCGGCGCGCGGGGGCGGCCAGGGACGCCGACCACCTGCTGCGCGTGGCCCGCGCGGAGGCCGACGTGGCCACAGCCGGGCTGCGCCGCGCCCAGGACGCGCTGCGCGAGGCCCACGCGGCGCTGGCCGGGGCGCGCGACCGGGTCGTCGCGCTGGGCGCGCCGGCGCTCGCCAGCCATGACCTGCTCGCCGACTGGACGTCGCTCACCGGATGGGCGGGCGCCGAGATCGCCGCGCGGGAGCGGCGGCTGCCCGGCCTGGGCGGCGCCGTCACCCGCGCCGAACAGGCGAGGGACGGCGCGGCACGCGCGCTGACCGAGCTGCTCGCGGCGCACGGAGTCGAGCTGCCCGCCTCCGCGGCCGCCGACGCCGCGGCACGCGCGGTGTCCGTGGCTCTGGAGCGAGCCCGGGCGGACCGGCATCGGATCGCCGAGCGGCGCGCCGAGGCCGCCGGGCTACGCGACGAGCTGACCCGCGCACGGGAAGCCGAGCAGGTCTCCCACCAGCTCGGGATGTTGCTGCGCTCGAACGGGTTCCAGCGCTGGCTGGTCGCCGCGGCGCTGGACACGCTGGTAGCCGACGCGTCGCTGACGCTGGCGGAGCTGTCGGGCGGGCAGTTCGAGCTGACTCACGAGGACGGCGAGTTCATCGTCGTCGATCACGCCGATGCCGACTCCCGCCGCCCGGTACGTACCCTGTCGGGCGGGGAGACGTTCCAGGCGAGCCTGGCACTGGCACTGGCACTGTCCGCACAGCTCACGATGATGGCGGCGGCCGGCGCGGCTCGACTGGACTCGATCTTCCTCGACGAGGGGTTCGGCACCCTTGACGACGCGACGCTCGACGTCGTCGCGACGACCCTGGAGAACCTGGCCGGCGGCGGCGCGGGCGGCGCCGGCCGGATGGTCGGCATCGTCACGCACGTCCACGCGCTGGCCGAACGGGTCCCCGTCCGTTTCGCGGTGAGCCGCGACCAGCGCACCTCCACTGTCACCAGGGAGAGCGCTTGACGACCACCTCGGGCCTCACCTCGGGCCTCACTACCTCGGGCGTGACGCCGTTCGCCGCCCGGGGCATGCGGTTCAGCGTCGACGCGTGGGACCCGAGCTACGGCACCAGCGTGGCCGGGGACGACCTCGCGGACTCCAGCGCCCGCGTGGAGGTGAACCTCGAGGTCCGGGCGGCGGCGTGGCGGCCCATGGCCGTGCCCTCGGCCAGGGCACGGTCCGTCACCGCGCCCTCGGCCGTGCTGTTCGTGGACGGCGTGCGCCGGGTCGAGGCGAGGGCGTGGATCCATGACCTCGCCCCGGACGGCGGCCAGGCGACCGCCGCCGCGCCGGCCATCTGCGCCTCGTACGCCTGCGGCGTCGTCTGCTGCTGCGGCCAGGGCGCCCACCTGCTGGGGGCTCATGTCCGCCGCGGCCTTTTCACCGCCGCCAGTCACGCCGTCGACCTCGCCACCGGCGGCGGCAGGTACCGCGTCAGGACGGCCAAGGACGGTCCCGACGGCCCCACCCTGGCGCTGCAGCAGGAGCTGCTCGAGCTGGAGGTACGGATCGCCGCCAAGGCCCGCGGCGCCCATGAGCTGGTCCAGACCATCGATGACGACGACCGCCCGTTCGCGGACGTCCTCGCGGGCGAGTTCGGCGAGGGCTTCGGCGGCCGGCCCGGCCAGCACACCGCCGACCGGTCCGCCGGGCAGGCGGACGACCTGCTCGTCGTTGACGGCCCGCTGCGCGGCCGGACACGCCTGCCCCGCACGCTGGGCTTCGTCAAGACCCACCACACCCAGTACCTGCCGGCGGCGCAGCACGCCGTCGTCGGCGCGCTCGGCCGGGCGGAACGCACGCCGATCTTCCTCCTGAACAACCGCCGGGACGCCAGCTGGGACCGGTTCACCTGGTACCTGCGGCTTCCCAGCCGCCCCGGCGCCCCCTGGGCCGGCGTCGCCCGCGTCGAATGCCGCGCCGACCTGCCCCTGGACGAGGCTGTCGCGCTCGCCGACCTGAGCCAGGCGGTGCTCCCCCGGTTCGCCTCCCAGGAGTTCAAGGACGGCCGCGCTCCCCAGAACCTCTACCCCATCGCCGGACTGGAACGGGCGCTGCGCCGCCGCCTCGGCGACGCCCAGCTTCTCTACCGCTCACTGCGCCGCGCCGCCGCCGGCTGACGGCCCAGGCCGGCCCCGGCAGGGCCGTCGGCCGCGGGACACGCTCAGGTCTTGGTGGCGCGGTAGTAGCGCAGGGCGCCGTCGTGCAGGGGGATGGGCGCCGTGGCGATGGCGCTGCGCCGGTCCAGCGCATAGGCGACCGGCACCCGGTCAGCGATCTCGGCGCGCGCGTCGAACAGGATCCTGGTCACCTCCTCGACCAGTCCCGGGTCGGTGTCGGCGCGGGTGACGAGCAGGTCGGGCACGGCGACCGTCGGCGTGTCGACGGCCTCGCCGGCGAGTCGGTAGGTGTCGGCGAGGATGGCGCCGGAGCGATAGACCGGGTCCCACTCGGCGTGCAGGCCGGCGGCGAGCTGGCCGAGTGGGACCAGGCGGATCGGGGTCTTCTGGGCCAGCTCGGTGATGCCGGCGGTCGGCAGCCCCCCCGACCAGAAGAACGCGTCGATGTCGCCGGCCCGCAGCGCGGCCACCGACTCGTTGATGCCAAGCGTGCTGACGCTCAGCGACGCCGGGTTGATCCCGGCGACCTCGAGCATCCGTTCGGTGATCAGCTCGGTGCCCGACCCGTCCGAACCGATCGACACCCGCTTGCCGGCAAGGTCCTCAATGGAGTTGATCGGGGCGTCCGCGCGTACCACCAGGTGCACGTAGTCGTCGTAGATCCGTGCCAGCGCCCGGATCGGCACCCGCTGGGTGAACGGCGCTCGCCCGTCCACGGCGGCGGAGGCGGCGTCGGCGGCGGTGAACGCGAAGACGTTCGCCGACCGGGCGACCTGGCGCACGTTCTCGACCGACGCCGTGGTGGCCATCGCCTGCGCCTGCACCCCGTTGAGGCGGCGGTTGACGGCCGCGGCGAGCTCCACCCCGTAGGTGTAGTAGATGCCCTTGGTCCCACCGGTGAGGATCATGATCGTGCCGTGCCGGTACTGGTTGTCCTGCCCGTCCTTGGCGACGGCGAAGACGGTGGCGGCGGTGGCGGCGAGCACGGCGGTCACGGCGGACATAACGGTGAGCACGCGCCGACGCGTGAGCCACCCGCGTGTCAGGCGCCCCAGTCGTAACCGCCGCATTGCCGAACGACGATACCCGGACGTGGCTACCCACAGTAGGGGCGGCCCGCCGACGCCCGCAGGGCCCACGGGCAGTCGCGCACCCCCGCGACATCGCTCGAAGGGCTCAGAACTCGAAGAGCTCGGAACTCGAAGGGCTCGGAGCACGAGGCTCAGAAGACCAGCTCAGAAGGGCCCACCCCGCTGGCCGCCGGGTTACTTCTTGCTGACGGTGACGGTGACGGTGGCGGTGCTGGTGTAGGTGCGCCCCAGCCTGGTCGTGTCGACCACCAGGAACGCGCCGTCGTCCTGCTCGCCGTTCGGAAGGATCTTCGGCGCGAGCTGGAACGGGGCAGTCGAGCTCGCGAGGCCGGAGATGCCGAAGTCGCTGTCGTTGCTGATGACCAGCGTCCGGCCGCGGTCGGTTGTCGCGACGCCCTCGATCTTGTCGTGGCCGAAGAAGCCACCGGTCGGGTCGAGCTTGCTGACCAGGCCGGCGAAGTCGAGGTAGAGCGACTTCGTCACCGGGGTGATGCCGTTCGCCTTCAGCGTGGCCAGCGCGGCGGCGGTGGCGGAGGTGCCGACGGATGCCTCGATGGTCTTCTGGTCGGCGCCGACCAGCAGGCCGCCCTTGTCACCCGCGTAGGTCGCGCCCGGGACCTCGGCATTCGGGCCGACGTTGGTCGCGCCAGCCAGGTCGATCTTGTAGAACTTCTTGAACGCGCCCGGCTCGAACTTGCCGTCCCGCTCGTCGAGCAGGAACGTCGTGTTGGACAGCGCGGTGATCTCGCTGACGGCGCCACCGTTGATGGCCGGGTCGTCCAGCAGGTAGAGGTACTCGGCCGTTGCCTTCGTCCTCAGGTTGTAGGTGACGACCCGCAACGGCGCGATGCTCGCCGGCTTCGCGGTGGTGTCCTTCTGCTGCAAAGCGGACTGCACAATCCCGACGAGGGTCGTTCCGTCGGGCGTGATGGTCAGGCCCTCCATGCCGCGGTTCGGCATCCGGTACCTCAGCTCGGCGGGCAGGGAGCCGTCGAACGGCGACAGCCGGCCGATCTGGCGTCCGTTCCTGTCGAAGTGCGTGATGTACGGGCCGTACTCGTCCGAGATCCAGAATGTGCCGTCGGGCAGCGCGACCAAGCCCTCGGGGTCATACCCGTTCGGGTCGGGGGCCAGCGTGTCGCCGTTCAGGTCGAGGATCGTCTCGCCGGTGGTGGCCTCGGTGCTGACCCGGCCGCTGTATGGGGTTCCGTTGGCCGCGCGCAGCGGGATCGACTTCTCGAGCTCCGCCCGGCCGTCCTTCTTCAGCTTGAAAAGGCCAATGGCCGGAGTGAACGCCGGCATCGGCTCGACCTTCACGCCGTTCGGCCCGTCGACGTTCGGGCCGCGGTCGGTCACACCGTAGAACTCATCCTTCTTGCCCGGCGCGGGGTAGATCGACGAGCCATACGCCCCACCCGTAATCTTGACGCCGCCGATCGTGGCCATGGGCGGCAGGTGGGTGTCGTACTGGGTGACCGCGTCGCTCACGGCGTAGGTGAACGTGTCGGTCCCGGTGAAGCCGGCGTTCGGCGTGTAGCTGAAGGTGCCATCGGGGTTGAGGTTCAGCGTCCCGTGAGCTGGCTTGGTGCTCGAGACCAGCGTCAGCGGGTCACCGCTGTCGTTCCTGAACAGGCCATCGCCATTGCCACGCACCGTAAGCGTTGCGCCCGCCTTCGTGCGGTAGCTGTCATTCTTGGCCGCGAGCCCGTAATTCTTGCCACCGGCCTGGGCGACACCGGCACCGACCAACGCGATGGCCATCGCCCCGGCGGCCACCGAGGTGATACGTAGACGGTTCATCCGCTTCCCCATCCTCCCCACAGCGTGCCTGGCGGCACGCCGTCGGCGAGCCTCCATCTCCCCGATGGCCGAAAACCGTCCCGGGGATGGAGCAATGGTTAACCGGTCCGCACAGATTGGTCCCGCTTGTTCCCGCGCCGAGCGGACCGACTGGCCCGGCGGTGCGCACGGCTTAGGTGGCGGGCACCTTGACGAGCGACTGAGCCGTCGTCAGCGCGGCCGACGGCCGCCGCGGGACGCGCAGGGTCACCGCGAGGCCGGTGGGTTCCACCAGCGCGACCGACAGGCCGCCACCGGAGGCTTCCAGCAGCGCGATGGCGATGCTCAGACCCAGCCCAGAGCCACCGACGTTGACGTTGCGCGGGCTGCGCCAGAACCTCCGACCGACGGCGGCCAGCTCCTCAGGGGCGACGCCGGGGCCCTGGTCGCGCACGACGACCCGCACCGAGTCGGCGTCCCGGAGCACCATCACCTCGACGGTGGAGCCCGCCGGCGAGAACTTGATCGCATTGTCGACCACCGCGTCGAGGGCGCTGCCGATCGCCGTGCGGTCGGCGTACCCCATGGCCTCGGACAGCCCCGTCTGGCCGAGGACGATCTGCCTCGACGTCGCCACCGGCCGCCAGGCCGACAGCCGCTCGCGCGCGGCGGCGGCGACATCGAACAGCACCGGGCGGGCGGCCGCGTGCTCGGCCTGGGCGAGCGCGAGCAGTTCGTCGAGCACCTCGGTCAGCCGGCGTCCCTCGGCCCTGGTCTCCTCCAGCTCGTCGAGCCACTCCGGGGGCAGGCCCAGCCCGACGGTCTCGATCCGCAGCAGCAGCGCCGACAGCGGGTTGCGCAGCTGGTGGGACGCGTCCGCGACGAACGCCCGCTGCTGGAAGATGACCTCCTGCACATGGTCGGCCATCTCGTTGAACGCACTCGCGAGCCGGCGCAGCTCCGGTGGCCCGACCCGCTCCGAGACCCGGGTGGACATCTGGCCGGTGGCGATCGCGTGGGTGACCGCGTCGAGGCTGTCGATCGGCGCGAGCAGCCACCTGGTCAGCCGCAGCGCGACCGCGAGGCACAGCAGCAGCGCCGCCAGCTCGCCGAGGCCGAGCAGCAGCCAGCGGCGCAACACCTGGCCGCGCAGCCGGTCGGTCGGGGAGACGGTGAGCGCCGCCCCGACCACGTCGCCGCCCGCGAGCACCGGCTCGGCGATCACGAGGGGCCGGTCCTGCCAGGGCCAGATCTGCGCCGGGTTCTCCCCCGCCCGCCCGCGTAGCGCCGCGTTCAGCTGTGCGCGCGCCCGGGGGTCGGGAACCGAGGGCACGACGCGGGAGGCCGCGCGGACGGTGACGTCACGGCCGTAGACGACGGCCTCGACGCCATATACCTGGTCGTAACGGACAAGCTCGCCGGTCAGTGCGCGGGTGCCGTCAGGTCCTGGGTTCTGCCCGGCCATGCCGGCGAACCGGGTGGTGTCGCCGAGCCGGTCGAAGAACATCGCCTGCTGGCGGCCCTCGGCGATGCTGCGCGCCAGCGGGATGCCGAGCGCGACGAGCGCCGCGGTCATCAGCGACAGCAGGATCACCAGCAGCCTGACGCGCACGAGACGATCAGGCCCGCCGGCGACGTTTCACGGCGGCCGCGGCGGCCAGCTCCGGCCCGTCCGTGTCCTGCTCGACCGCGGCCACGGCGGCGCCCGTGCCGGCGCGGGCGACCTCCGCGGGCGGGGGCGCGGGAGCGCCCGCCGCCGCGAGCCGGTAGCCGACGCCCCGCACTGTCTGCACGACGCACGGGTCGCCCAGCTTGGCGCGCAGCGAGGCCACGTGCACCTCAAGCGTGCGCGACGCTGACTGCACCGACGAGCCCCAGACCTCGCTGATCAGCTGCTCGCGCCGGAACACCACACCGGGGGCCCGGGCGAGCTCGGCGAGCAGGTCGAACTCCTTGCGGGTCAGGGCGACGGTCCGCCCGTCGTTGCCCGTCACCTCTCGGCTGTCGAGGTGGACGCGCAGGCCGCGGGTCTCGACCACCCGGCCGACCTCCGCCGCACCGGTGCCGACGACCGCTCCCGTGGAGCCCGCGCCGCCGGTCGCCTGGCCGTCCGGCCGGGTGGCCGTCCCGCCCACGTGGCCGGTCGTGTCGACGTCGGCGGGGGCGAGCGGGTCGGGCCGGGAGCGGCGCACCACGGCGTGGATCCGAGCGATCAGCTCCCGCAGGTCGTAGGGCTTGACGATGTAGTCGTCCGCGCCCAGGTAGAGCCCGTGGATGCGGGCGGACAGTTCGGCCCGCGCGGTCACCATGATCACGGGAGTGTTGGACACCTTGCGTATCCGGCCGCAGACGTCGAAGCCGTCACGGTCGGGCAGGCCCAGGTCCAGCAGCACCAGATCGGGCCGGGTGTGCATGAGATCCAGGGCGCGCGCGGCGGTGCGGGCCCGGACGATGTCGAAGCCGTGCCGGCCGAGCACGCTGGACAGCGCCGCCGCGACGCGGTCATCGTCCTCCACGATCAACAGCCGCATGGGGCACTCCCGTCCGGCGACGTCGCGCGCACCTACACGCGGTCCGCCCTCCTGGTATCACCGCCGCGGCCGGCCCCTCGTCGCGCCGCCCGTCCTGCCTCGACAAGTTAGCACTCCCGTCAGCTCTGCCCCAGGTCACGTTAATTCGGATCGCTTGCAGCTCGGACTTCGTCCGGTGGACGGTCAGTGGCTCGCGGGCGAAGCTCGGTCACCCCCGGGATAAATGGGCGTTCCAAGGGCAACCGCGCACCCGAGCCATTACCCCGGCCGTAGTGGCCGGCAGCGCCTTGTTCCGCATTTCCCACCGGCCATTCGGGAAAGGAGCCGTTGACATGCCTCCTCCCCGCCAGCCCTGGACGCAGCGCCATCCCCCGGCCCAGTGGGCCCGGTCAGCGCTCATTCCATTCCCGTCCCGCCTCGGCCCATACGGACGGGGTCAGGCGGCCGGCCGGCTCGGCCTTGCCCTCCGGCGGCGGGACCGCGGGGGGACGGCTCAGCCGGCGGGGGCGGGCAATGTGTCGTCCGCCGGGCCGCGCGCGACCACGTTCCGGCGCGCCCGCCGCCCGCGCGGCGCGGCGTCCGCCGACCCGGCGCGGATCGTCGCGGACAGGAACGCGGCCACCAGGCAAAGGAACGCCGCGCCATACCAGGCAGCCGTGTAGGTACCGGTCACCCCGCGCACCCAGCCCGCGGCGAGGGCCGCCACCGCGGCGCCGAGCTGGTGGGAGGCGAACACCCAGCCGAAGACCACCGAAGCACGCTCGGGACCGAACTCGGACCGGCATAGCGTGATCGTCGGCGGCACCGTGGCCACCCAGTCCAGCCCGTACACGACGATGAAGGCGATCATGCTGGGATGCGGCTCGGATGAGAGCAGCACCGGCAGCCCCGCGAGCCCGAGCCCGCGCAGCGCGTAGTACGCGACGAGCAGGTGGCGGCTGTCGAACCGGTCGGTCAGCCAGCCGGACGCCACCGTCCCCACGATGTCGAAGATCCCGACGACGGCCAGCAGCCCGGCGGCGGTGACCTCGGGCATCCCGTGGTCATGCGCGGCCGGCACGAAGTGCGTGCCGATCAGCCCGTTGGTGCTCATGCCGCAGATGAAGAACCCGCCGGCGAGCGCCCAGAAGGCCCGGTTCCGGGCCGCGTCGGCGAGCCCGGTCAGCGCCGCGCCGGCGGCCCCGACACCCGAGGAGACCTCCCTCACGGGCTTCACCCGCCGGCCGGGAACCGCGATGCCCGCCGCCGCGTCGGGGCTGTCCGGCGGCTCGGGCACGACCAGGGCCGGGGGCTCGGGCACGGCCGGGACCGGAGGCTCGGGCTCAGGCGCGGCGCCATAGGGGCGCAGGCCGACGTCGCTCGGGTAGTCACGGATCCCGGCGACGACGAGTGGGATCACGGCCGCCGCGGCGATCGTCACCGTCAGCGCGGCGGTGCGCCACCCGTACCGGTCGACCAGTACCGCGAGCACCGGGAGAAAGACCAGCTGACCGGTCGCTCCGCCCGCCGTGAGCACACCCACCACCAGGCCGCGATATTGCTCGAACCACCTGCCGGCGACCGTCGCGGCGAACACCAGTGCCATCGATCCGGTGCCGAGGCCCACCAGCACGCCCCAGCAGGCGATCAGCTGCCAGGTGGCGGTCATGAACACGGTCAGCCCGCTGCCGGTCGCGACCAGCAGCAGCGCCACGGCCACCACCCGCCGGATCCCGAACCGTTCCATCAGCGCCGCGGCGAACGGCGCCGTGAGCCCGTAAAGGACCAGGTTCACGGACACCGCCGAGGAGACCGTGGCCCGCGACCAGCCGAACTCCTCCTGCAGCGGCAGGATGAACACGCTGGGCACCGCGCGGAACCCGGCGGCCCCGACGAGCGCGACGAACGCCACCGCGGCCACCACCCAGGCGCGATGAGGCCGGAGGGTCTGAGGCCGCCGCGGCCGCGGCGGCCACAGACCCTCCGGCTTCGAAGACGCTGGTCGAGGGGCCTGTTCGGGCACGGAGGTCACCAATCCAGCATGCCGGACACACCGGACACACCGGCCGCCCGACGCCCCCACGACGCCAGCCGTCCCGTTGCTACAGGTCGGCCACCTGGCCGATCACCTCGGAGCCGAGGATTTCCAGCGGACGGATCTTGACCACGTCGGTGACCCGGCCGATGACCTCCTGGATGCCTAGTGCGGCCAAGCGCTCCAGGTCGGCGAGGATCGCGCCGACGTTCTCGCCGCCCTCACCCGGGTCGAACTCGTAGTAGGCCGTCTTGATGATCTCGTCGTAGTCGCGCCCCTCCGCCTCGCAGTGCCCGCGCAGCACCGCGAGCTTGCGCTCGAGGTCCGGGCCGGGGAAGAGGTTGCAGGCCTGGCCGTAGCGGGCCACCAGCCGCAGCGTCTTCTTCTCGCCGCCGCCGCCGATCATGATCGGCGGGTACGGGCGGCTCAGGTTCGGCGGCGCGTTGAGTGGCCGAGCCAGCTGGTAGTGCTTGCCGGTATAGGCGCTCTCGTCATCCGACCACATCGCCAGGCAGATCTGGAGCGTCTCCTCCAGCCGCTCGAACCGCTCCGCGACGGGCGGGAACGGGATACCGAGCCCGACTGCCTCCTCCTCGTTCCAGGCCGCGCCGATGCCCAGCCACGCCCGCCCGCCGGACAGCACGTCGAGCGTGCTGATCGTCTTCGCGAGGACGCCGGGCTGCCGGTAGACCGTGCCCGTGACCAGCGTCAGCAGCTTGACGCGCTCGGTGATGGCGGCCAGGTAGCCGAGCGTCGTGTAGGCCTCCAGCATCTCGTGCTCGGGCGGGCCGACGAAGGCGATCTGGAAGAAGTGGTCCATCACGGCCAGCTTGTCGAAACCGGTCGCGTCGGCGGTCCTCGCGATCTCGGCGAGATCCGCTCCGAGCCGCTCCGGCCCGCCGGGCCAGGTGAAGTCGGGGATCTGAAGTCCAATCCGCATCAGGCTTGGCCCTCTCCGGTTGGGCGGGCGCGCGGGCGCCCGTCTGACGGGCACCGAGCGCCCGACCTGCGTGGCCAGGGGCCGGTGCATGACTCCGGGCCGGTCCTGGTCCGGGCCGGCCCGGCGGTGCCTACCGCTGAGCGCCGGCGGCGCGTGGCGCCCGATCCACGTGGCTGTGGCCCGGTGCGGGCACCGGAGGCGACCCTGACGGGGCGGCAGGCTGACGAACGCCGCCGCGAGGTCACCCGCGGCCCGCGGCCCGCGGCCGAACAGGCGGTGTTCCCGGCACGGGCCAGAGCTCCGATGGCCCGCACCCACGCACCCACGACTGAGAGACGCGCCGGCCGAGCTGCGCGGCTACCCGACGACCCTATGCCCGCCATGGGCCATCTGCCTGCCACCGGTCACGCCCGCCTCGCCCCTCGGGCCCGACGGGCAGGGGCCCGTCCCGCCAGCGGGCCGTCCGCGTCCGCCGGCCGTCCGTGCCGGCGATACCTACCCACACATGACCGTGAGGCAAGCAACGAGAAGCCGGCCGGTGACCGAAGCCGACCAGAGAGCATTCAGCGCGCTAACGTGACCCAACGCGCGAACAGGCCAATATCGCCGGGGAAACACCGACCCCATGGTTCCCACCAGAATCAGCGACAATTGCCGCATGTCGAGACCCGTGCGTCACCAGGTCCGGCGATTCAACGACGGGCGGTGTTCCCGGGTCGCCGTACCCGGGCCATGGGCGGGTGCGCGGATCACGGCGCCGGCCGGACGACGACGCGGCGCCGGCACCGGCGATGGCGAGCGCCTACGATGATCACCATCGGGCCCCCGTCGCGCCGGTACCGGATGATCCGCGTCAGCCAGATCCTCCTGCTGGTCGCGGCAGTGATGCTCGCGGCCTCCGGCTTCACCAAGACCCCCTGGCTCGACGCGGTGACCTGGCCACTGCGCAACACGTTCAGCCTCGCGGTAGGCCTGTTGTGCGTCCTGCGCGCCGTGATGATCCGCGGTGACCGAGCGCCCTGGGCGGTCCTCGGCGGCGGGCTGATCCTGTACGGCGCCGCCACGCTCTGTTCCTCCGTCGCCGGGCACCTCATCGAGGGCAAGCAGCAGGCCATCGCGCCGTCGGTCATCGACGCCGGCTGGCTGGCGTTCTATCCGGCCTGCTACGCGGCCGTCATCCTGCTGCTGCGCCACCGGCTGTTGCGGCTGCCCAGGAGCCTGCTGCTCGACGCGCTGATCGGCCTGCTCGGGGTCGCGGCGCTCACGACCGGCCTCGGCGTGGTCATGACGCGGCGTGAGCCCGAGCTGGGGCTTGGCGACCTGCTGATCGCGCTGGTCTACCCACTCGCCGATCTGCTCCTCGCGCTGCTGGTGATCAGCGTGTTCGGCCTGCTCGGCCGCCGCGCCGGGCGAGTGTGGTGGCTGCTCGGCTGCGGTCTGCTGTGCTTCGTCGCCGCGGACACCGTGCTGGCCTCGCAGACGGCGACCGCGGGCGGCTTCTCCCCCGGTGGCCCGTCGGACTTCCTGTGGGCACTGTCCCAGCTGCTGCTGGCGTTCGCCGCCTGGCAGCGCCAGCCCCGCGTGTCTCCGGCCAGGGCCGCCGGCTGGGGCATCATGCTCATCCCCACGGTGCTCGCCCTGACTGCGCTCGGCATCCTCGTGGCCGGAGCGACCGTGCGCCTGCCGCTGGCCGCCGTGCTGCTCGCGGCCAGCACGGTGATCGCCGCACTCGGGCGGGCGGGCCTGACGTTCGTCGAGATGCAGCGGCTGGCCGAGTCCAAGGCGCTGGCGCTGACGGATGACCTCACCAACCAGCCCAACCGGCGCGGACTGGACGAGCGGCTGCGCGCCGCCATCACGCGTGCCACCAGCGCGGGGCACTCGCTCGCCCTGCTGCTCCTCGACCTCGACCGGTTCAAGCTCGTCAACGACTCGCTCGGTCACAAGGTCGGCGACGAGGTGCTCGTCGAGGTCAGCGGGCGCATCGCCACCGCGCTGCGCCCCGGGGACGTGGTCGCGCGACTCGGCGGCGACGAGTTCGCCGTGCTGCTGGAACGGACCGACGGTGCCGGCGCCCAGCTGGTCGCCGACCGGGTGCGCGCGGCACTTGACGACTACATCCACGTCGGCACGCTCACGATCCCGGTGACGGCGAGCATCGGCGCCGCGGTCTACCCCGACCAGGCGGCCGACGCCGACGAGCTGCTGGCGCGCGCCGACATCGCCATGTACGCCGCCAAGGAACGGCACACCGGCGTGGAGCACTACGACCCGAGGGCCGGCGACGCGTCGATGGTCGAGCTCACCCTGACCGAGGCCCTGCGGGACGGCATCAGCGGCGACCAGATCGAGGCGCACTTCCAGCCGAAGGTCGAGATCGCCACCGGCCGGATCCGATCGGTGGAGGCGCTGGCCCGCTGGAACCACCCGGACCGGGGCCTGCTCGCCCCGGACTCGTTCGTGCGGCTCGCCGAGCATGCTGGGCTGATGCGCCCGCTGACCACCGCCGTGCTCGACCAGTCGTGCGCCCAGCTGGCGAGCTGGCGCTCCGCGGGCCTCGACGTCACGGCCGCGGTGAACATCTCCGCGACCGACCTGCTCGACCAGGCCTTCCCCGACCATGTACGCGGTCTGCTCGCCGCGCACGGGCTCGGCGCCGACGCGCTCGAGCTCGAGCTCACCGAGACCACGCTGATGCTTGACCGCACCCGCGCGAGCAAGGTGCTCACCGAGCTGCACGACCTGGGCATGGGCATCGCGGTGGACGACTATGGGACCGGCTACTCGACGCTGGCCTACCTGTCCGGGGACTTCCCGGTGGACGTGCTCAAGCTGGACCGGTTCTTCGTCAGCCGGCTGGAGTGCAACGACGTGGCTCGCAAGATCGTCCGGTCGACCGTCGACCTCGCGCACGACCTCGGGCTGCGCGTGGTCGCCGAGGGCGTCGAGACGGAGCGCGGGCTCGCGCTGCTGCGCGACTTCGGCTGCGACCTGGCCCAGGGCTTCTTCGTCGGCGAGCCCGGCCCGGCTGAGCACGTCACTCCAAGGCTCATCCCGGCCACGATGCCCGCCGCGCCTCCCGTGACCATCGCGGGCGGCGGCGCCGGACCGGCCGGCGCAAGGCCGAGGCCCACGATGGCCACGACCGCGCGGACCGTTGCGGCCCAGCCGGCCGCTGACGACCCCGGGCCTGCCGGATCGCCCTCGTCGATCCGGCAGGAACCCCGGGCCGGCTCGGGGCCGTGAGCCTCACCGCCCGGCCGGCCCCATGCGGCCCGAGCTGGTGGGACACGCTGCCGCTGACCGAGGGCCAGGCCGACGGGCCAGTAGCCCTCGGTGGCAGCGCCACGCCGGACGCGCTCATCGGGGCCTACCGGGCCGGCGTGTTCCCCTGGCCGAGCGAGGATGCCCAGACAGGTTGGCAGTCGCACCAGCTCGCGCTCGCGCTGCGCGCTGTGGGCCGGGGTCTCGTGCGCCGGCCACGGCTCGGAGACCTCCCGTGGTGGTGTCCCGACCCGCGGGCGGTGATCCCGGCCGGCACGGTGCGCGCCGCCCGGTCACTGCGCGGCCGGATCCGCTCCTGCGGCTGGACGACCACGGTGGACCGGGCCTTCGACGAGGTGGTCACCCGCTGCCGGCGCGCGGCGCCCGAGATCTGGATCACCGACGAGCTGCGCGCCGGCTATGCCCAGCTCCACGCGCTCGGCTGGGCGCACAGCCTGGAGGTGTGGGCGGCCGACCGGCTGGTCGGCGGCGCGTTCGGCATCCTGATCGGCGGGGTCTTCGTCGGTGAGTCAATGTTCCATGACGAGACCGACGCCTCCAAGATCGCGATGGTGGACCTCGACGCCCGGTTCGCCGCCGCCGGCGGCCGCCTGCTCGACGTCCAGATCGCCAGCGACCACCTGCGCACGCTCGGCGCCGTCGAGATCTCGCGAGACCGCTATCTGGCGACGCTGCGGGCGGTCCGCGACGACGACATCCGGCTCGTCACCGACCAGCTCCCCGTCAACCGCCTGCTTCCTGCGCCGGGTCCCGGTCGTCCGCCGCCCGGCGCAGCGGGAACCGGTCAGCCGCCGCGTCGATGACGCGCAGCAGCTCCTCGATCTCCTCGTCCGTGTTGGCCGCCGTCACCGAGAGACGGAAACCCGTCTCGCCACGCGGCACGATCGGGTACGGCACCAATGTGGCGAGGATGCCCCGCTCGAACAGGAAGCGCCCAAGAGGCTCGAGCAGGTCGGGGTCGGCCAGCGGGACCTCGACGATCGGGAAACCGGTCGTGTTCAGCGTGTCCAGGCCGAGCGCGCGGATGCCGTCGAGCACCCGCGACGTCCGCCGGTACAGCTCGGCACGCCGTTCGTCGCCGTGGGCCGCGTTGAATCGCAGGCCCGCCTGCGCGGTCGCGAGCGAAGCCACCGGAGGCGGGCCCGAATACGTGTACGTCCCCGCGGTGATCCGCAGGAAATGCCTGATCTCGGGCGGACAGGCGACAAAGGCCAACAACGACGAGTAGGCCTTGGAGAATCCGCCGACGAGAACCAGACCGTCGTAGTCCCGGCCGAGGTGGCGCACGATGCCGTTGCCCCGCGACCCGTAGGGCGAGAGCTCGTCGACCGACCGCTCCCCCAGCACCCCAAAGCCGTGCGCGTCGTCGATGTAGAGCACCGCGTCGTACCGGTGGGCGAGTTCGGCGAGCTCCGCGAGCGGCGGGCCGTTGCCCGTCATGCTGTTCACCCCGTCGACGCAGATGACGCGGGGGTATCGGTCACTCGCCGCGAGCTTAAGGGCGAGGTCGGGCAGGTTCTCCTCACGGAACCGGATGACCTGTGCGCCCCGCGCCGACGCCATCCGGGCGCCTTCGTGGATCGTCTGGTGAGCGCGACGCTCCAGAAACACGGCGCCGGCCCCGGCGAGGGCCGGCAGCACCGAGAAGTGAATGTGGCTGATGGTCGGCAGCAGCAGGGTGTCCTCGGCGCCGAGGAGCTCGGCGAGCTCCTCCTCGATCTCCGCGAACAGCCGCGGGTTACCGACCAGCCGACACCAGCTGGGATGAGTTCCCCAGCGGGCGATGTACTCGGGGACGACCGCGCTGATCTCGGGTTCAAGGTCGAACCCGAGGTAGTTGCAGGACGCGAAGTCGATCAGCCAGTGCTCGCCCACCCGGATGCGGCGGCCGTCGATCTCGTCGACGACCGAGTCCCAGAACGGGACGCGGCCGCGCAACCGGTGCATCTCGGCCAGCCCGCCCGGAGGCTGGGCCAGCACCCGGCCGAAGGCCGGCGCGAGCGGTCTCCCGACGGCCGGGACGGCCACGGATGCCATGTCCTCGGCCGCGCGCGTGGGCACCAACACGATCACTCCCCTGCGTGACCACCGGCATGGCCCCGGCGCGGGCATGATCTTCTCGCAGGTCCGGGCGATACCACTCTCACGGTATATCGAGATATCGAGCTTTACGTGGCGCAACGATAGCGAAGGGCACCAATTGCGTCCATAGATACCCATGGCGGCCCTACAGGCAGCGGTCCGCCGCATACAGGCGGCGCCGGGACCCGCTGTCGCCAGCGGCCACGAACGACGTCCGAGCGGTTCGACGCCGGGTGGGCCTACGCCGAGCCCGACGCCGCCGACGTGACCACCCTGGCGATCCGGCCGAGCCGACGGAGGCGGCGTCAGCCGGAGGCGGCGTCAGCCGGAGGCGGCGTCAGCCGGACCGCCGGACCCCGTTCGGCTGGTGCCGGGGGTCGGCCTCGCGGTCCGCGGCGGGTCCGGCCCGCGTCCGCGAAGCTGTGTGAGTTCGACCCCAACGGGGCTCCTCCAGACGGCCCGGAGTCCCATATCCCGGCGGCAAGAACCGACCGGCTGGCCGCTCCGGCGGTGACCCTGCCCACCGCATTCACCACGGCGGACGGGTGTTAGGGTCCGCCTATGGTTGACTTGGCCCCAGATCCGCTACCGGCCACGACGGCGCCAACGGCCGAGTCGACGGCGTCGGGACCGGCCCGGCCACGCGCGGCCACCCTGCCCTCCGTGCCCTACGTCGGCTGGGGCCTGCGTCGCTCCTGGACGCTGTTCACCGAGCACCGCAAGAAGCCCGTCGACCCGCCGCCCAGCTTCTACCGGCTCGTCGCCGCGGACTCCGTCCGCCAGCTGTCCCGGTATGTCTCGGTCGCCGGGCAGTCCGTCCTCGACGTCGGCGGCGGCCCGGGCTACTTCCGGGACGCGTTCCTCGAGGCCGGCTCCCGCTACTGCTGGATCGAGCCGGACGTCTCGGAGCTCGCGGTCACCGACGTCCCGGGCCGCATCCGGGGCAGCGCGCTCGCGTTGCCGGTGCGGACCGACTCGGTGGACATCTGCTACACGTCGAACGTGCTGGAGCACGTCCCGGACGCCTGGCAGATGTGCTCGGAGCTGGTCCGGGTGACCCGCCCCGGCGGCCTCATCTACCTCAGCTACTGCAGCTGGCTGTCCCCGTGGGGCGGTCACGAGACCGCGCCCTGGCACTACCTCGGCGGCCGCCGGGCCCAGGCCCGCTACGAGCGGCTCAACGGCGAACCGCCCAAGAACATCTACGGCGAGACCATGTTTCCCGTGTACGTCGGCGACACCCTCGCCTGGGCTCGTTCCCGGCAGGACGTCGTCGTCATCGACGCCCTGCCGCGGTACCTGCCGGACTGGTCCAAGCCGATCCTGAAGGTGCCCGGAGTGCGCGAGGTTCTCACCTGGAACCTGCTGCTGATCCTCCGCAAGATCTGACCGCCGCAACCACCGCCGGAAGCCGTCTGCGGTTGGGCCAGGTCACCGGTTTGTCGCCGGTCTGATTTCGCGTCGCGGTGGTCCCGCCGGAAACGATCCAGCACCACCTGGATGGCCGGGGGCCGCATCGTCCCTCGCCCGATATCGGCGGCGCCTCGGCGAACTCCCGTGTAACGTGCGACACGCCTCGCAATTGCGACAAACCGCAATTGATTACCGTTGGGATCAGTTCGCCGATCCCAACGGCGGGATCGCCCACCGCTGGGCCAGCGTCTGGCTGCGTACCGGCGGGTGACCGCGCTACGGAGAGGTGCATGGCGCTGTCGGTGAAGCGGGATGTGTTAGCCGAGCTGCTGCGGGGCCCGATGGCTCTCGCCGCGGCAGGCATGGTCGTCAACGTCTTCAACCTGCTGATGAACCTGGCGCTCGCACGGGTACTCGATCCGGACGCATATGGCGCCGTCGTCGTCCAGACGAACATCTTCATGATTCTCTCGGTCGGCGGGACAGCCGTGCTAATCGCCGTGGTCCACTGGGAGTCGGCGCGGATCGGCCAGACCCGGCGCGATCGGCTCGCCTGGATCCGTCAGCTGCGCGGTGTCACATTCGTCGGCGTCGTTGTCTCCATCGTGATTGCGTTCGCACTGTGCGAACCGGTCGCGACGCTGCTGTCCTACCCGCACCCGTTCGCGATCGCCGAGGCCACGATCGCGGCGGCGATCTGGATCTCGCTCTGCGTGGAACGCGGGCTGCTCCAGGCCCGCGGCAACTACCCGGCGCTGGCCCGCAACCTGGTGTTCGAGTCCGCGTTCCGGACCGCCTGTGTGGTCGCTCTGGTCGGAGTCGGTCTCGAGGTGAACGGGGCCGGCCTCGCGCTGGCACTCGGTATCGCGGTGGGCGCGGAGCATGCCCGCCGGGCGGTCGTCCGTACCCCGGCACTGCCCCGGCTGCCGCGTCCGAAGCCACGGCCTGGGCTGGAAGGCTCGGTGACCCCAACCGCCACCGGCCCGATTCCGATGCTGCCGACGCCGCGGCCGCAGATGCTGCCGACGCCGCGGCCGCAGAGGATCCGGCACAGCCTGATCTCGGACGCCTCGACCGCGCTCGGCGCGCTCGTCCCGCTGGCGCTGCTGCAGAACATGGACGTCGTCATCGTCGGCTGGCGCAATCCGGAGGCGGTCGGCGCCTACGCCGCGATCTCAACGGCCTGCAAGGTACCGGTGTTCATCGGGTTGGCGGTCGCGAACTTCCTGCTGCCCGAGGCGGCGCGACGGCGCAAGGAGGGCCTGCAGGCGGGCCGAGCACTGGCGATGGCGGTCGGCTGCGTCGTCGCGCCCGGAATCCTGCTGACCGCGATCGGGCTGGTCGGCGCCGAACCCCTGCTGGCGCTGGTGTTCGGCTCCGATCTGACGGCGGCCGCCGGGTCACTGTGGGTCCTCGCGCTCGCGATGACAGCCATGGCGGTCACCATGATGTTCGCCACCTACCTGCTGGGCGCGAACCAGCGCGTGATCGTCGTGGTGCTCTTCGCCTGCTCGGCGTTGACCGGCGTCGGCCTCGTCCTTGCCGGCGGTGGGATCGGGCACACCGTGGCAACGGCTCTGGCCTGCCAGGCCGCGACCGCGACCGCGACCGGCTGGTTCGTCCACCGGCTACACCATTCCGACCGACGGGCCGCCTCGCGGACCACCATCGAAGCCAGCGAGCCGGACCGCATCGTGGCCGTCGCGACTCCGGGCCCACCGCCGCGGCCTCGCCGGCCACGACCATCGCGGACGGGGGCAGCGGGATGGTAGCGCCAGCGAGGTAACGCCCTCGGCACCGAGCCCTTCCGGGGAGCGATGGACGTTCGACGCGCTCACGCCCGAGCGGGTGCCCAGCGCCGGACGGCGCGGCCAGCTCGCTGTCGCTGTGAGGTTCGAATGAGTGGCTGGCGTCGCCGTAGCGGGCGCGACGCCCTACTTTCTTCCTGTCTGTGGTGTGCGTACGGAGCCAGAGCACACCCTGCCGACTCGGCAGTAAGCCCATCAATCGGAACGGAGACCTCCATGGAACTGAAGAGCACAATCGCCGAGTTCATCCCGGACCGCATCTTCGCGACGACTGTCGCCTACGCGCACCGGCGGTTCGAGCCGATTCTTCGGCAGGTCAAAATGTTCGTCGGCCCGAACCAGACCGCGATCGACGTCGGCGCCTGGTACGGGCCGTGGACTCACTGGCTGGCGCGCGCCGCCGCCTCCGTTGTCACGGTCGAGGCGAACCCGGAGCTCGCGGACTTCGTGCGGCGGACAGCGCTTCCCAACGTCACCGTCGTGTCCGCCGCGGCCTCCGACGAGGAAGGGACGGCCACTCTGTGGCTGCCGGTGGGCGGAAAGGGCACCGAGGGACGCGCGTCCCTGCACGGGCAGGGCGACGGCCGGTCTGTCGAGGTGACGACCATGCGGCTCGACAGCCTGGACGTAGCCGACGTGGGCCTTATCAAGATCGATGTCGAAGGCCATGAGCTACAGGCGCTGCGTGGGGCCGAAGGCCTGGTCCGGAAGTGGCGTCCGATGCTCATCGTCGAGGTCGAGGACCACCGCGCGCCGGCCGCGGACACGCTCAGCCTGGTCGACAGCTGGGGTTATGAGGGCATATACCTCAAGGACGGGCAGTGGCAGCCGCTCGCCGACTTCGACCTGGTCGGGCACCAGGCCGCGATGGCCGAGGTGTCCAAGGAGAGCTACCTGCGAGCCATCGCTACCAGGGCCAGTGACCGGTACGTGAACACCATCGTCTTCCGACCGCTGCCCGCGCACGTCTGACCTTCGGACCAGAGTCCTTCGCGGGCCGATCACTGTATGAGGGAATGGTCATTCCATCCGACCCGGCCGGCCACGGCGCCGGCGGCCGACGGTCGCCCGCCGCCGATGCCCGCGACCGTGCCTACATCGGGAACGGCCGGTGGCACGACGGACCCAGAGCGCCCGACGAGGCGCCGCGGCATCGCGCCCACCCGACTCGCCGACGGCTTGTGGGCGCCATCGGGCTGAGTGCCGCCGGCCTGGGAGCCGCGGCCTTCGGTGCCACGGTCGGCGTACGGCGGCTCCTGCCGGGCCTGGCGGAGAAGGACACCCTCGGCCTCCTGTCGATCTTCGGCACGCCGGATAGTTTCGGCGAGCTGGCTGGTTCTCAAACGATCGAGACGGTCGGTGTGCCCGGTTTCGGATTCGGCCCAGGCCAGGCCGCGTTCATGTCCGTGGCGGCCGACGACGGCACGGTGTTGATCGGTACGACGCCGTTCAGCGACGACCAGACGCGGCCGACCGCGACCACCATGGAAGTCGGGATCTTCTACCCGGAGGCGCGGCGCTTCAGCCGGCTCGTGATTCCCTCGACCGCCGGGCGTGTCTCGATACCCAGCCCGGACCCGACCGTTCAGGGGGTCGGTGGCGCGGACGTCGCCGACGTGGTCGTCGTCCCCGACCCCGTCACCGGACAGCGGGTGGTATTCGTCTCCGTCGTGCCGTTCCACGGCTGGGACACCCGGATCCAGGGCGTGTTCCCCAGCCTCGGGCAGCTACGGCGCGATCGGGCCGGCGACTGGCGGTACGAGCCGACGCTCTCGCGGACAGCCGACGAACTCGCCGCACTCGCGCCACCAGCGGTGGCTGCCAGCGCCTTTCCCGCTGTCGGGCCCACGGCACCCCGGTCTGCCCGAGGACTCGCATCGGTGGCGCGGCTACCGCGTTCGGGCCACCTTGTCATCGCGCAGTACTTCGGAACCGGAACGGGCGGGACCGAGTCCGGCGCATTGTTCGTCGTCGACCTGGCAGGGCGGACCCGAGCCTGGTGGCAGTACCCGCCGACCAGCCCACTGGGTATCCGGACCGTGGTCAACCCGCGAGAGGTCGTGACGGACCCGACCAGCGAGCCGGATGACGAGCGGTTTGTCCTGATCAGCGACTGCTTCACCGGAGACAAGGTGGCGCAGCCATTCCCGGTGCAGGAGTTCTCCTACTCGGCGAGCGCCGGGCAGATCATCCCGAAGAGCGCCGCGGTGCGGGCCGTGCAGGACGGGTCCCGGATGGAGTCGGCCTGCTTCGACACGGCCGGGAACCTCTACGTGGCGCGGACAAAGGCCGATGGCCTGTACGCGGCCCCGATGGCCGTGTACACCAAGGCCGGCCGGGAGCGCAGCCTCGTGACGACGGCGCCGGCGACCGCCGACTGGCCTCGGTTCTTCGGAATCGAGTGCCGCCCAGACCACCTGCTCCCGGAGACCGGACGGGGTGGCCTCGTGCGTAGCCTGACGATGGATCCGGCCAGCGGAGCTATCCTGCTCACCGGTCTTGACGGGACGCTCCAGGTCGTCCGGCCGGCCGGCTCCGGCCACCAGATGACCTTCCGCACGTCGGCGATCGACATCGGGCTGTCGCGGCTGCGCGGCCCGGCAACCCGATATGTCGGAGTCCGGCGGGCCGCGGTGGACGCCCGGCGGAGAACTCTCTGGATCCCGATAAACCAGCTGGTGCTGGACAGCATCCCGTGGCCCTACCCGCCGTTCAAGCTGGACCAGTGGCTGATCCGCGTTGACCTCGACCTCCTGCTCAACCAGTGAGCGGCGGCGGATCAGGACGCCGCGGCGCCCGGTCGGACCGCGTAGTACCGGGTGAAGTTCCAGTGCGGGCCGTGCTGCGGCTCGTCGGTGGTGCCGATGATCCGCAGGCCCGCGTGACTGAGGTGGGATGTCATGATCCGGACGGGCAGCGTGTTCATGCGCATCGGCGCCGGGTAGTGCAGAAGGCGCTGCTGGAGAGCTCCGACGACGGCCGGCGGTGCGTAGCGGAAGAGAAGCCCCTGGACAGTGGGCCGAACGCCGTTGGGCATGAGGATGATGGCGGCGCCGCCCGGGCGTAGCACGCGTCCGAACTCGAGCAGGTAGCTCTCGGCCGCGTCCGGCGGGACGTGCTGCAGGACGATGCTGGTGAAGACGAGGTCGACGCTGGCGGTGGGGATGGCCGCGAGATCGGGGGTCGAGTTGTGCTGGAAGACCGCTCGGCCGCCGGTGCGGTCGAGCCGACGCGCGGCGTCGAGCATCGGCTCGGAGATGTCCAGGCCGATGACCTTGTCATAGTGCGCGGCCAGTGCCTGAGTAAGCCGTCCGGCGCCGCAGCCGAAGTCGAGGGCGACGCCGGTCCGCGCCGGGGTTCCGCCGAGGCGGTCGAGGACGCCGAGGGCCTCGTCGACCTCCTGCCTGCCGGTGGCGAGGAAGTCGTCGGCGTCCCAGCGTCCACCGCGCTTGGCGGGGTCGACGAGGACGGCCCACAACGGGTCCTCGCTGCCGTGTCGCGTCCAGTCGCGTGCGGTGTCTTGAAAGCTCATCGGGCTAGGGCTCTCCGGTCTGGCGCGGGCGGGCGGAGGTCTGCGCCGTAAGGGGCGGACGAGCCGGGTGCTGCCCGCGTCCCGTCTTCGGCCCTCCGGCGGGCTTCTCAACGGTCCATCTGCGATTGGTATGGCCTCTTGTTGTACCCCACCCCCCCACAACGGGCCAGATCCGGCAACCCGGGCAGAATGAACGTCCGAGTCTGCCCGGACTGAACCCGGAGCCGCCATCGCGGCGACAGGCTCCCGTCATCGCCGAGGGGACGAGCCGCGTGCGCAGGAGAGCCAGGAACGGTGTGCCGGACGGTGGGGACCGCGCGGCCAGCCCGATCAGGCCGGTCAGTGTCCGCGCCGGGCTCGCCATACTCGCCGCGGTGACGGCACTGTCGATCAGCGCCTGTGGAGGCGCGGAGCGGGCCGCCGCGCCGCCGTCGGCACATACCTCGGCCGTTCCCCAGACCCGCATCATGATCGTGGGCGATTCGCAGACGGAGGAGTCCGCCGGCGACTACACGTGGCGCTACCGGCTCTACCAGCACCTCAGCCTCACGGCGCCAGGCCGCGTCGATTTCGTCGGCACTCGCAACGCCGTCTGGGACAACGTGAAGGACGTTGACGGCTCGCGCGACTACGTGAACCCCTGGTTCGACACCGACGAGCAGGCGGTGTGGGGACTGACGATCGCCACGGCGACCCCGCACATCGCGGCGGCGCTCCGGGACCATCCGACCGACATCATGTTGATCATGCTTGGCAGAAACGACGTGCTCCACGCCTCGAGCGTCGCGACAGCCCCCACGGAAGCCGCGGCGCTGATGAAACAGTTCATCGACACCGCGCGCACCGTGAATCCAAACCTGACGATTGTCCTGGGCCATGTGCTCTGGACCGGGCTCGACGTGGACCGGATGTCCGCCTTCAACACGATCCTCGACCAGTCGGCTGGCGCCTGGTCCACCCCCACGTCCAAGGTGGTCATCGCTCGGTCGGATGAGGGCTGGGATCCCCTCTGGCACACCTGGGACGGCGCGCATCCCAATCCGGACGGGGAGTACGTCATCACCCGAGGCTTCGCGAACGCGCTTGCCGAAGTAGGGGTCGGCGGCCGCTACGGACCGGTGCTCGGTGGGGTGAGCTGGCCGGGGAAGGGCCGGCAGCCCGCGGTGGCACCCGCCGGCGCCGGTCAGGTCACCCTGACCTGGCCGGCGACGCCCGGCGCGACCCAGTACTTCGTCGAACAGCGCGTGGTCAGCGCCGGGGAGCCCGGCTTCACCCGCCTGCCGGGCGCGATCACGGGCTACACCTGGACCAGCGGCAAGCTGGCCGCCGGAGCCACCATCGCTTTCCGCGTCGTCCCGGTGAAGGGCAACATGGTCGGCCAGGGGGGCCCGGAGACCCTGTTCGCCGTCAGCGCCGCCAGGTAGCCCGGACAGCGGCGCGCCAGGCCCGGCCCGCGAACGCGCGCGAGCACCCGCGCGACTGCGCGGGCACGCGAGACCGGGTGAGCGGGCTCCGCGTCGCCCACGGAGCTCTCCCCACTCCGCGGGCTGTCCATCTACTCGCCGGGGTGTCCCCGCCGGCCGTCCTCGACGGGTGACCTGGTTGCGGGAGCGTCGCCGCCGGCGCGTCGCCCCTCGGAGCCGGTGGTGGCATCCGCGGGGCGCGGCGTCAGCGCGGCCACGACGGCGGCGAATGCCACGACACCCGCCGCCTGCACCTGCCAGCTGAAGGCGCCGTCACCGGAGCCTGGAATCGCGTCCGGCTCGAGGGCGACGCCCACCCCGGCGAGAACCGCGAACACGAAGGCCGTCCACGGCAGCACGGTCGGGCGACGGCGGCCGGCAAGGACGAGGACCGGGACGATGACGGCGACCGGCCCGGCCACCAGGAACACCGCGATCACCGCGAACACGCCACCGGCGACGCCGCCCACAACCCTCGCACGGCGCGAGGCCAGAGGCGCCTTCCCGCGGCCCAGGCCAAGCGGATAGCCGTCGGGGTCAACCGAGCGCCGGAACCGCCACCGCGCGGGGATCAGCACCAGCGCGACGAGGACCAGCAGCAGGATCCCGCCGACGGCCAGGAGGCCCCGGGCGGACTGCCCGGGGTGGTTCTCGATCAGGACTGTGCCGGCGGAGCCCGCCGGGACGATCCAGCCCTGCTGCCAGCCGTCGAGACGGACCGGGGTGAGGGCCTGTCCGTTCAGCGTCGCGGTCCATGACGAGTTCGCGTTCTCCCGGACGGCCAGGAACGCCCTCGTCCCCGCGCCGATCTCGACGGTCCGGCGCTCGGGGGTCCAGCTGGTGACCGTGGTCGAACGAGGCTTGTCGCCGCTGGTCCGCGTACCTGTCCCGACTAGCGTGAGCTGCCCCGTCAGCAGGGGCAGTCCCGCGCTGTCGGTGGTGATCAGGTGCTGGCCGGCCGTCAGCGGGATCGTCCCGTCCGGCGTGCACACACTCATGCGCATGGGCCTGCTCTTGGCCACATCGGACATCAGGCCCTCGACCCGCACGTCGTAGCGGACCCCGTCGACAGACAGCGAGGGACCGCCTCCGCACGGCACGACGAACGGCGCGGTCGGGTCGGGCGGCGCTTCGGACAATATCGGCACCGCCATCATGGACCCGGTCAGCGTGAAGTTCATCGGCCTGGGCACGTCGAACCGCCTCGCCAGCGCGAGCTCCTCCGAACCACCGAACAGGTCGGTGACGTCCACACCCATGCGGTCGAAGGTGTAGGCAAGCTGTCCCTCGCCACCGGTGAACAGGCTGGCGGCGTCCGACGGGGTCTGGGCGTAGTGCTGGATCCGCACACCGGGCAGGGTGAGCTCACGAATACCCGCCCCAAAGACGTTGCTCTGTTGCCTGGTCACCTGCTCGAACGTGATCCGGAACCAGCTACTCGGGCCGGCGGGGACCTTGAGCCGCTGCGCCGTCTCCACCGGGCTGACCCGCGTGACGACGGAGCCCGCCTGGCTGGTCACGCGGATCGCCTGCACGGCTGGCCGCCAGGTGCCCTCCTCCAGCAGCTGCACATCGATGTAAGGCAGGGTGGTCGCCCGTGGGAGGTCTGCCTCGACCCAGGCGCCCGTGGACCCCTTCTTCTTGTCCGGGGCGGCGGTCCACGACGTGTAGGGGAAGCCGTCGAAGGCGGCGGCCGGTGAGGTGTCCGGCAGGGCGATCAGGTTCGACCCGAAGGAGGATGCTCGGATCCTGACCCCGTCCGTGTAGCCGGCGACGGTCTGATGGCCGGCCGCCGACTGGTCCAGCCACTGGCGCGGCGCGTCACTTCGGCCGGCGGCGTTCTCGTTCGGGCCGAGGAGGTAGGACGTCCCGTTGTGAACGACCCCGAAGTCGGTGTCACGCCGCTGGGAGGTGTCCGTCACCACCAGTGCCGTGGTGGGGCCGACGACCTCGCTCGCTGGCGGTGCCTGGTTCAGCCCTCCTGACGAGGCCGCCGAACCGCCGGCGCCGGCCGTGCCGGCGAGATCGCTGGCGAGCACGACCGCCCGGTCGGTACCGACGATTCCGTGCGCGGCCAGCTGGACCGTGGCCTCCGCGCCACCGGACACCACGACAGCGGTGTCCACCGGGTACGCGGCCACCTCGGACGCGTGGCCCGGTACGACCCAGACCTCCAGCGCCGGCACCTTCTCCTTCCTCGTCATCGCCGCCGATGGGATCAGCCGGCCCTTCGAGCTCAGCCTCGCGTTGATCATCGGGCCGAACGAGGCGGCGCGCCGCAGTCCCGAGCCCTCCAGGGCGCGGTGCACCTGGTCGGTGGATGGCGGGATGTCCCAGTTCCGATCATCGAGGTCGTTGCGGATCAGCACCTGGCCGACCCCGGCGCGCGCGAGCGCGACGGCGAGCCCCGGCGCCTGGCCCAGCTCCAGCTGCTGATCGATGCCGTCCATCCACCGGGTCATCCCGGTGTTGCCCAGCGGGACCAGGGCGCGCGACGCCCACGGCGTGCTGGCCAGCCAGGACATCGGCTCGTCAAGGGGCCGTCCCCAGCTGTACTCCCCGAACGGCATCGCCGGCAGCATCAGGGTCCGGCCACCGTCCGGGTTGTCGGCGAGCCAGTCCGCCGCCTCGTGCCAGTAGTCGGGAACCTCCTGGAAGGTTCCCGACTGGAAGAACTGGCCCGTGTAAGCCGGTGCCATTCCCATCACCAGCGCGGCGACGGTGAGCACGACGGCGCCCACCGACAGCGGGTCCGCGCGGCGGGCGGCCCCGGCCGACGACGAGGCCGCCGGCCGCGCCGCGGGCCTCTCAGAGCGATGCCGTCGCTCCGGTTGGGGCTTTGGCGACGGCCGGCGAGCGCCGAGGGCGACATGGAGGGCATGCGCCATCCCGAGAGCCAACGGCAGGTGGGCTACCGGCTGGAACTTGTAGACGTTACGCAGGAAGGCCAGCTGCCCCGCGAGCAGCTGCTGGACCCCGTCCGCGAGCGGGCTGCCCGGCTGCCCCGGGTACGCGGCCGAGACGGCCACGACGCCGGCAGCGAGGCTGATCACGAGGACTCGCCGCGCGGGCAGGTCACGACGGGCAAGGCCCCACAGACCGATACCGGTCGCCGCCACCGAGCCGGCGACCGCCACCGGATTGGTGATGGTGGCCGACGCCGCCGGCAGCCAGGGGCCAGATAGCCGCAGGTAGGCGAGCCAGTCCGTGGTCCCGCGCAGCGCCTCGGCCACGGATGTCGTCGCGGTCGTGGTCGCCGCGGTCTCGGTGAACGGCAGGAAGTTCAGGCCGTACCGGCTCTGGACCACCAGCATGCACAGCCACCAGAAACACGCCAGGATGACCGAGAGCGTCCACCACGCCCGCAGCGCCCAGGCCCGCCGCGTCCCCCCCGCGCACACGAGGAGCACTGCCGGGAACAGCAGGACACACAGGGTGACGCTGGCGTTGACGCCACCCGTACAGAAGACCGCGAGGCCGGAAAGCGCCGCGGCCCGGCGAGGCGACAGCCGGCTGTCCCGCCCGTCGCCCCGGGCGGCGCCGGGCGCGAGGCCGGCCGTCCCGGCACCGGCGCCGGCGGCACCGTCCGGGCGCAGCGCGAGCACGAGCGGCAACGTGATCCAGGGCAGCATCGCCGCCCCGGTCAGGGCCACCGACGCGGCGCCGACCTTCCCGATGAACATCGGTGACAGCGCGTACCCGAGCCCGGCGATCACCCTGGTCAGCGGCCGGCCGATGCGCAGCGCATCGGCGAGCCGCACCGTTCCCCAGCACGCCACCGTGAGGATCAGGGCCATCCACAGCCGCTGGGTGATCCACGGGGGGACGTGCAGGAGGTGCCCGAGCAGGAAGAACGGCCCCATCGGAAAGAGGTAGCCGGCGTACTGGTTCGGCAGGAACCCGAAGTCGGCGGACGAGTTCCACAGATGGGTGGCCCGCTCCATGAACCGCAGCGGGTCAAGCGCGACGTCCATCTTGGTGTCGGCCACGATCTGCCCCGGCGTCTCGAACAGGCACAGCACAACGAAGCCCACCGCGACGAACAGCGACGGCAGCCGGGGCGTCCGGTCACGCCCCGCAGGCCCACCAGCGGCGAGGTCGGACGCCGTGCCCGGCGCCAGGTCCTCGACGTGGGCGTCACGTTCGTCGAGCAGCGACAGCTCGATTGGTCGGTTCGGGATCGTGCGCTCCGTCATTCTTGGGGTGATAGGCGCCAGTCAGGCTAGCTTCTTCATACCCCGCACGACATCGGCCGGTACCGCCGGGACCGGCCGGCCGACGCGGCGGCCGCGGGGCCCGCACGGTCGACCTCGCCCGATCCGTGCCCAGACCGGCCAGGTCACAGCAGGCGCAGTTGCTGGCCGAGAGGACGCTGGCGGGGCGCCAGCTGGCCGGGGCGTCCGGACTCGCGGTCCAGCAGGGCCGGATCCAGGTCGGCGAGGAACGGGGACGGGGTCCGGGCCGAGGCCGAACCGGCGCGCCGGGCGACGTGGCTGAGGACCAGCCGGGCGCGCGCCCGGGTGATGCCGACGAAGAACAGCCGCCGTTCCTCGGCCTGCGGGCCGCGCGCCGCGTCCTGGTCCCGGTCGTCACCGGGGGCCGCGGCGGCGGCCTGCCTGGCCGCGGGCCTGCCCGGGCCGGAGCGGGTGCCCCAGCTCATGGGGAGCAGTCCGTTCTCGCAGCCGATGATGAAGACCAGGCCGAACTCGAGGCCCTTGGCCGCGTGCAGGGTCAGCAGTGAGATCCGGTCGGCCCGCGGATCGAGCGTGTCCGCCTCGGTGGCGAGCGACACCGACGTGCGGAACCTCGCCAGGTCCTCCCCCGCCGCCGCCGCGGCCGGGGCCAGCAGCTCCACCGCCAGTCTGATCTCCGCCTCCGACACCGACGGGTCCGTGGCGGAGCCGCCGGCGGGACCTGGCCGGGTGGCGCCCGGCCGCGCCGCCAGGTCCTCGGCCGCCAGGGCCGCGGCGAGGGCGGTACCGCGGGCGGTGGCCCGCTCGCCCGCGCGAGCCGCGGCGTCGCGCAGGGCTGCCGACACGGAGCGGGGCGGGGCGTCGTCATGCCCGCGCAGCTCCGCCAGCAGCGCGGCGACGCCGGGGGCATCGGCGAGTGGGCCATGGGAGCGGCGCTGGAAGGGAAAACCGCGCTTGGCGAGTGCCGCCATGACCGGCTCGGCCTGGCGCGCCGTCCGGTAGAGCACGGCGATGTCGGCGAACGAGAGCAGGCTGCCCGCGGAGCCGTCGAGCCCCGAGTCGAGGGCGTGGAACGACGTCCCGCCGAGTGCCTCCTCGATGGCGTCGACGACGGCGAGCGCCTCCTCGGCCTCCGTCGCGCACGCCCGCACGACCACCTTCGAGCCGCCGGGCCCGCCCCGGCGGCGGGGGTCCGGCCGGCTGGACGTGTCCTTCTCCCGCGCCGAAGCCGCGTCCGGGCCGTCGGGGTGGACCGCGACCAGCAACCGGTCGGGCACGAAGGTGGCCGGCGCGATCGCCGAGCGCGCGGCGGCGACGATGGTCCCGGTCGAGCGGTAGTTGCGGGTCAGTGACGCCCGCCGCGCCGTGGGGAAGTCCTGCTCGAAGCGCAGGAAGAAGCCGACGTCCGCGCCGCGGAACGAGTAGATGGCCTGGTCCGGGTCGCCGATGACGCACAGGTTGCCGTCCGGTGGGCACAGGACCCGCAGCAGCCGGTACTGCGCCTCGTCCACGTCCTGGTACTCGTCGACCCAGATGTGGCGGAACCGGCGCCGGTAGTGCTCCGCCAGCTCCGGCTCGGCCGTCAGCAGCGCGAGCGGCAGCGCCAGCAGGTCGTCCAGGTCGACGAGGCCATGCTCGCGCAGCGCGGCGTCGTAACGCGCGAGAACGCCGGCCAGCTCATCGCCGCGAACCGGCTCGCCGAGCGCCCGTAGGCGCTTGAGCCCGCCGATCCGCCGCTCGGCGGCCGCGCGGGCGGCCACCGTCGTGTCCCCGAGGGCCTCGGCGAGGAGCTCCGCGCGGATCGCCTCGTCGGCCACCTGGACGTCCGGCCCGCGCGCGAGCCGGACGTGCTGTTCCCGGATGACACGCAGCCCCAGCCCGTGGAACGTGGTCGCGGTGACGTGCCCGGCCTCCGGGCCGAGCATGCCGTCGAGCCGTTCGGCCAGTTCCTCGGCCGCCCGCCGGGTGAACGTCACGGCCAGGCACTCGCCGGCCGGGACGCCCCGTTCGCGCACCCGGTGCGCGATGGCATGTACCAGCGTCCGCGTCTTGCCGGTGCCCGGACCGGCCAGGATGACCAGCGGACCGTCCGCGACGGCCGCCGCGGCCCGCTGGTCGGGGTCCAGCCCGTCGAGAACGGACACGCCTCGTCCGGCTGCCGCAAGCCCGGTGGCCTCCAGCGTTGCCTGCTCGTGGCCGGTTTCCGGATCCGGGTCGGTTTCCTGTTCCTGGCTGGGGGGCGCCACGGCGGACTTCCGCGGGCGCTTCGCCTTGGGGGCGGCCACCGGCGAGTCCAGGTCGAACAGGGTCGCCTCTTCACCCGCCAGCTCACCCGGGGCGAACATCCGGATGACGCCGTACTCACCGTCGAAGCCGGCCTCGCGCACCACCTCACCACGGCGCAGCCGGCCGACGGCCTCGACCAGCTCGCCGGAGCCGACCTCGCCGATCGCGGCCAGCTCGACGTCGCCGAGGATGCCCAGCTCCGGGCCGAGCCGCTCTACGAGCGCGCCGACCTGGGCGGCGACCGCCTTGCTCTTCGGCCCCACGCCGAGGATCTCACCGACGATCTCCGGCAGCGCGACGAAGGAGCGGAACCGCCCCGCCGTCTCGGGGACGGTGGTCTGCTCGCGGTCCGCGAGCGCGTCGACGCGGTGCAGCACGCCGACGGTCAGTGGCTTGCCGCAGGCGGGGCAGGCGCCGCCGGTGGCCTTCGTCTCCTCGGGGGTGAACCGCACCCCGCAGGCGCGGTGGCCGTCGTGGTGGTACTTGCCCTCCTCGGGGAAGAACTCGACGGTGCCGGTGTAGCCGTCGCCGGTGCGCAGCGCCTCCCGGACGGCGAAGTAGTCAAGGTCGCAGGACAGCGCCGTCGCCTCACGGCCGAGCATGGGCGGCGAGTGCGCGTCGGAGTTGCTGACCAGGCGGTAGCGGTCGAGGCCGGAGATCCGCCAGAACATCTCCGGGTCGGCGGACAGGCCGGTCTCCAGGGCGAAGACCTCGTGGGCGAGGTCGCCATAGCAGTCGTCAATGGCGTCGAAACCGGACTTGGAGCCGAGAACCGCGAACCACGGTGTCCACACGTGCGCCGGCACCAGGTAGCTGGCGGGGTGGGACTGCAGAGTGATCTCCAGCAGGTGCCGGGAGTCGAGGCCGAGGATCGGGCGACCGTCGGCGGCGAGGTTGCCGATCCCGGCGAGCGCGGCGGTGATCCGCCCCGCCGCCTCCCGGTCCGGGGCGTAGAGCAGGTGGTGGACCTTGCGGGTCTTGTCGCCCTTCTTGTAGATCGTGGAGATCTCGGTGGACAGCATGAACCGGGTCGCCGTCCGGCACGACGCCGGCAGCCGGCGCAGTACGTCGCGCTCCAGGTCGGGCGCCAGGCGGAACAGCCCCGGCTCGGCCGGCACCAGCTTGTCCTCGAGCTCCTGTGCCCAGGCCGGGTGCGTGAAGTCCCCCGTGCCGACGACGCGGATGCCCTTCCGGGCCGCCCACCATGCAAGGTGCTCCAGGTCACAGTCCCGGCTGCACGCCCGCGAGTAGCGGGAGTGCACGTGCAGATCCGCGTAGAACGCGGGCCGCGTCGGCTCGCCGCGCGATCCCCCGCCCAGCCCGTCCGTATCCGGCAGCCCGCTCGTGTCACCAGCCGCGTCCGTCACCCCTGCTCCCGCCACGTCGCTCCAGACCCTCCCGACCGCCGACCCCCAGATCGCCGACCTCCCAGATCGGCTTCCAGACCTCCCCGATTGGCTTCGCCAATCGGGCAGGGACCCCGGATCCGGCAGGGACCCTGTCGCCGATCCGGCAGGGACCCTGTCGCCGATCCGGCAGGGACCCTGTCGCCGATCCGGCAGGGACCCTGTCGCCGATCCGGCAGGAACCCCGGTTCAGGGCGACCCCTGGCCAGGCCGGGCGGCGGACATTCTCCCCTGCCCCCGCGACAACGGCGGTGGCCCCTCGGGCCAAGCCACCCATGGACGACAGAGCGCGACGCGTCCGCCGGGCCCGTTCCCACCACCTTGCCCACCATCTCCCCACCGACAGCCCGCCGCACGGCCGCCGCGATCACGCCTCCCGAGGGCGATCGGTGAGCCGCGCGGTAGCCCGCGCGGAAGCGTAGGGGATTATTCGGAGCGGCCGGGCGCGGAGGGGTGATGACGACGGGACCGTCGGGGGAACAGGAGCGGTTCGCCATGCTCACCAACCGGTGCCACCGGCTGGTGCGGTTCCTGCATGAGGTGGCGCTGTCCCAGTCCGACCAGGTGGCGGCGGTCGAGGACAACCCACTGGTGGTGTGGCTCGCCCAGCTGCCGGGCGGCCTGTCACTGTTCGAGCACGCGACCGCGGGCGAGGTCGCGCTGGAGGCGCCGGCCGCCGCGGTGCTGCCCTCGCCGCCGCCGCTGCCGGACGCGCTGGCCGGCTGGGTGGTGCTGCCGGAGCCGGGCGACGTGCCGTCGGACTCGCCGCCGCTGCGCGAGACGAGTCTGCGCTCCCGCGCCGGCTGGCCGGACGGGATCCCGCTGCGGCCGGGCGGCCAGCCGGTGGTCGAGGGGCTCGCCGAGCCGGTGCGGCTCGTCGACCGTCCCGAGGTGCCGCAGGCCTACCAGGACTGGCTGCCCACCTGGCAGATCTGGGCCGCCCGGGCGCGGGCCGACGCGGACCGGCGCGCCCTGCACGGCGTGCTGCACGGCGTGGCCGGCCGGCTCGCGCAGGAGGGCGACGGGCTGGAGCTGGTGCTCGCCACCGGCCTGCTCTCCTGGCGCGCCCCCGACGGCCGGACGCTGCGCCGGCACCTGCTGACCACGAGGCTCGCCGTCGAGGTCGACCCGGTCACCTCCGCCATCCGGCTGCGCGTGCCGGACGGCATCGCCACCCGGCTCGAGGATGGCCTGCTGGACGGGCTGCCCGTCTTCCACGCCGAGCGCACGAACGCGTTGCACGAACGGCTGCGCGCCCGCCCGGCCGCGCCGCTCGGCGGCGAGGACGAGCGGTTGCTGCGCGACTGGCTGACGCTCGCGCTCGATGTCGGCCACGACGGGTACTCGGCCACGTGGCAGCCGCCCGGCCCGCCGAGCGACCGACCGCGCGTCGACCTCGCCCCCGCCCTGGTGCTGCGCGCCCGCGGCAGCGCGGCGCTGCTCACCTACTACGAGCAGATGCTCGACGCGCTGCGCGGCGAGGGCCGCCCGCCGCTCGGGCTCGTCCAGCTGGTGGAGACGCTGGAGGCCGACGAGCGGCTTGCCTGGCTCGCCGCCGAGGGCGCCGCCAGCCCCGGGCGGCTCTCCGACGACCCGCTGTTCCCGCTGCCGGCCAATCCGGAGCAGGCGCACGTCATGGAGCGGCTGCGTCACGACAGCGGCGTGATCGTCGAGGGCCCACCGGGCACGGGCAAGACGCACACCATCGCCAACCTGGTCTCGGCGCTGCTGGCCGAGGGGCAGCGAGTGCTGGTGACCAGCCAGAAGGCGCAGGCGTTGCGGGTGCTGCGGGACAAGCTCCCCGAGTCGCTACGGCGGCTGTGCGTCTCGCTCACCGACGCCGAGGACGCCCGGACCTCCGACCTCGCGGCGAGCGTGAGCGCGCTCGCCGCCGAGAAGGCCGCCTACCATCCGGACGGCCAGGCCCGCCGGATCGACGAGGCCCGCGATCGCCGCGACGCGGCGATCGCCCGCCGCGACGAGCTCGTGGCTGCCATTCAGGAGCTGCGCGCCGCTGAGGCCGTCGGTCACCCTGAACGCAAGGTCGCTCCGGGCTGGTCGGGGACACGGGGGGCGATCGCCGCCCGGCTCCGCGGCGAGCGCGCCGAGCACGGCTGGCTCCCGCTCCCGGTCCCCCGCGACCCCGCGGGCGGGCCGCCGCCCGCGCCGCTGACCGCCGAGGAGGCCACCGAGCTCTGGGCGCTGCTACGCGCCGGCGCCGGGACGGCGCCGGGTGACGGGACGGAGGCCCACAGCCAGAGCCCGACCGCGCCCGGCACCGGTGCCCCGGGCGAGTCCGTCGGGCCGGGCAGCGACGCGTTGGACCACGACATCGGCCTCGGCCCGGTGTCCCTGCTCGGTGTCCAGGCCCTCGAGCGGCTGCTGGAACGGGAGCGGGCCGCGACGGCGGAGGCGGACACCGCCTCCAGGGCCGCCTCCGGGTCGGCCCTCGGCGAGGTGGCCGCCGCGCTCGGCGTGCTTGACACTGTCGGCCTCGACCGGCTCACCGCCGCCGTCGAGGCCGTCACCCGGACGCTGGAGGAAGCGCGCCGGACGGCCCGGCGCGCTTCCTGGCTTCCGCGCGCGCTCGACGACGCGCTCGCCGGCCGCGACGGTGCCGTGTGGGGGAAGGTCACCTCCGCGGCGCCGGCACTCGCCGAGGCAACCGAGGCGCTCGGGACGCTCGGCCTGCATGCCGTCACGCTGCCGGCCGCCGCGGTCCTGGCCCCGGCGGGCACCGGCGACCCCCTGGCGACGCCGGCCGCGCGCATGCTCGCGGCCGGTGAGGCACTGCGCCGGCATCTGGATCAGGGCGGCAGCCTGCGCCGGATGTTCCGCTCCCAGGTCCAGAGGGACGCGGCCGACCTGCTCGCCGAGTCCACGGTCGACGGCCGCGCGCCCACCACGCCCAAGCTGTTGGACCTCGTGATCGCCCGGCTGCGCGCCGAGGTCGCGATCGACGCCGCCGCCAGGGCCTGGGCGCTCGCGGGTGTGAACGTCGGCTTCGGGCCCGGCGACGCGCGCGGGCGGGGCGAGACGGCCGGCTCATCCGCCGGGTCCGACGGCGGGGGCCGTCCCGGGCAGCTCGCGGGCCAGGACGCGGCCGGCGAGCCGGGTGGCGAGGTCGTGGCCCCCGAGATCCGGCTCGCCCGGCTCACCGAGGCGCAGGACGCGCTGGGCGCCGTCGTCGCCGTCCTCACGGCCCGCGACCAGGTCCACTCCCTGCTCGCGTCGCTGGGCACCGAAACCGGCGTGCACCTGGCCGGCCCGGGCCTCGGGAGCGGCCTGGTCGACCTGGGATCGGCCGACGCGTTGCGGGCGCTGGCCGGGGCTCTGGCACTCGCCCGGCTGCGGCTCGCCGCGGCCGAGGCCCGGGCGGAGATCGAGCGGCCGCGGGCCGAGGTCGAGGCCGCCGCGGACAGGAGCGGGTTCCCCGCCGAGCTGCGCCGGCTCGCGGGCACGCTCGCGGCCCGCGATCTCGCCGGCTACCGCCTGGCGCGCGACGGGCTGCTGGCCACGGTCGGCGCCCGGCGCGCGGCCGCCCGCCGCGAGGTCCTGCTCCGGCGGCTGAGGGGCGCCCACCCGGCACTGGCGGAACTGCTGCTCGCCCAGGCGGCCACCGGCACGGCCGGCCCGCGCGGCGCCCCCGAGCCCGTGGACGACGACGAATGGCGCCATCGGCTCGTGCGGTTCGAGGCCGCCTGGTCCTGGGGGCTGGCCGCCGGCTGGTTCACGGCCTCCCGGACTGGCCGAGCCGATCCGGGAGGAACCCCGGGCAAGGGCACCGCCCGGCGTGGCCCGACGGGCGATGCCGGCCGGGCACCCACCCCCGGCGCGGCTGACCTCGACGCCCAGCTCGACGCCGCCGAGGACGCGGTCGCCGCCACCACCGCCGAGCTCGCCGGCGCCAAGGCCTGGAAGCACTGCCTGGAGCGGATGGGCACCCGCGAGTCGGCCGCGCTGCGCGCCTACGCGGACGCGGTCGCCGCCGGCGGCCGGTTCGCCGGCCGGCACGCCGACCGCTACCGGCAGGCCGCCAGGGAGGCGATGGCGATCGCCCAGACGGGCGTGCCCGCCTGGGTCATGCCGATCGCCGAGGTGCTCGCCACCATCCCGGCTGTCCGCGACAGCTTCGACGTGGTGATCGTGGACGAGGGCAGCCAGGCCGGCCTGGACAGCCTGTTCCTCCTGTGGCTCGCCCCACGAGTGATCATCGTCGGCGACGACCGGCAGTGCGCCCCGGCGGCCGCGCCGGGCGACACGACGCGCGTCGCTCTCACCAGCGCCGACGGGGAGGGCCTGGCCACCGCCGACGACGATGGCCTGGACCCGATGTTCCGTCGCCTGGACGCGCTGCTGCCCGACCTGCCCGGCTGGCTGCGCGTCTCGTTCACCCCCCGGTCGAGCCTGTTCAGCCTGCTGCGGACCAGGTTCGGCGAGGTCATCCGCCTGCGCGAGCATTTCCGCTGCATGCCGGAGATCATCGAGTGGTCGTCGGCGATGTTCTACCGGGACGCGCCGCTGGTGCCGCTGCGCCAGTTCGGCGCCGACCGGCTGCCTCCGCTGCGCGCCCGCTATGTGCCGCACGCCTACACCACCGGCGCCGGCGCCGCGCTGCGTAACTCGGCGGAGGCGGAGGCGCTGGTCTCACAGGTCCTGAGCTGCGCGGCCGACCCGCGTTACGACGGGGCCTCGTTCGGCGTCGTCGTCCTGCAGGGCACCGGGCAGGCGGACCTCGTCCGCTCGCTGCTCGCCGCCCGGATGTCGGCCGCCGAGCAGCAGCGCCGCCGGCTGCGGGTCGGCACGCCCCCGGACTTCCAGGGCGACGAGCGCGACGTGGTGTTCCTGTCGATGGTGGTCACGCCGGACACGGCGACCCCGGCCCTGACCAGGCAGGAGTACCAGCGGCGGTTCAACGTGGCGGCCTCGCGCGCCCGCGACCAGATGTGGCTGTTCCACTCCGTCGGCCTCGAGGACCTGCGGCCGGACGACCTGCGGCACAGCCACCTCGGCTACGTGCTGGCCCGCAGCCGTGCCCAGGAGGCGGACGCCGACGAGCCGCCGCGACTCGACCAGGTGTCCCCGGACATCCCGCATCCCCGCTTCGACTCGCTGTTCGAGCAGCGGGTCTTCCGCGAGCTCACCGCCGCGGGCTACCGCGTGCTGCCGCAGGTCGAGGTGAACGGCCGGCGGATCGACCTGGTCGTCGCGGGCGGCCGGGCCCGGCTCGCGGTCGAGTGCGACGGTGACGAGGTCGGCACGCCGGCACAGGTCGCCCACGACTTCGCCAGGGAGCGCCAGCTGCGCCGCGCCGGCTGGCCGTTCTGGCGCGTCCGCCAGTCCGACTTCGAAAGTGACCCGGCGGCGGCGCTGGCCAGTCTGTGGCCGCGCCTGTCCGCCGCCGCCATCGGCCCGGCCGGTGGCCGGGCGGGAACGCCCGAAACGGGCCCCGCCGAGCGTGCGACGGCTGGCCCAGCCGGTGCCGAGCTCATCCCCTCCGCGGGCGTCGACCGCGCCGCCGCGCCCCAGGAGGCGACGGGTGCCGCCCTCGACGAGACACCGGGCGGCGCGGGCGGGGAGGCGGGCGGGCCGTCGAGCCCCGGCGGGGCCAGCCGGGCCGACCGGACGGCGGCCGTCCGCGCCGAGCCGAGCGAACTCGCCCGCCGGTGGTCCCCGATCACGCTGTCCGAGCTCGACGGCCTGGACGACGCCCCGGCCTGAGGCGCTCCCGTTGCCGGACGCTCCGCGCCCACAGCTGAGCGCATGGGATTTCTGAGGCTGGACGGCGGGCGCCCGCCGCCCAGGAACGGGCGATGGGCGTGGAGCGGTCAGCGGCCGGCGGCGGACGGGCTGTCGGGAGCTGGGCGCCCGGTTGCCTTGCCCGCGCCGCGCGGCGCGGGATCGCGACCTGGCTGCCGGGCTCCGGCCGCCCGGGCCTCGCCATGATCGCGCGACCTCTGGCCGATGACGCCCGCGGTCTGGCCTCCGGCCGCGCGGGCTTCGTCATGATCGTGCGATCGCTGGCCGGGCGGCGGGGGCGGGCGGGACGCGGCGGTGGCCTCCTGCCCGACCGGGACTGCCGGCGTGTCGCCGTCGGTGTCCTCGTCCTCGGCCTGGTCGTTCGGGCTCACGTCGGCCGGGTCCGAGCCGGGACCGTCGCCACCGGGCGTGCGGGCGCCATGCCCGTCGACCGGTTGCCCATCGACCGCGTGTCCGTCACCCGCGGACCCATCGACGGTGTGTCCGTCAACCGGTTGCCCGTCGACCGCGGACGACTCCTGCCCGTCGCCATCCGCGTCCGCGAGGCTGGCGCCGGCAGCCAGCGGGCGGGCGGTTCCCGCGCCCGCGGACGGGCGGCCACGGCCGCCGCCATGACGACCGATGGTGTCGCGGGAGCCGTTGTCCGAGATCTCGCTGTCGATCGCCGCGTCCCGGTCGAGCCCGTCGTCGTCCTCGGGCCCGACCAGCCGGCCGAGCGCGGCGCGCGGCAGCCGCGGCCTGGGCGGCGTCTCGCTGAAGTCGGCCCGCCGCAGGCGGCAGTAAGCGGTGTGCACGCCGTTGACGACCTGGCTGATCCCGAAGTCCGCCGCCGCCGTCAGGTAGGCGAGCGCGGCCGCGCGCTCCAGTCCCAGCCGGCTGGAAAGGAAGAGCACCGCCGAACGGGCGGCCCGCCGGACCGCCTCGGTGACGTCGACGTCCAGCCCCAGCGTGAGCCAGCAGGCCTCGGTCTCGACGAACGGCTCCCGCAGCGTCCCGAGTGCCGACCGCGCGGCTGGCTCGCGCAGGGCGGTGAGCCGGAACGTCGCCCGCAGCGGCCCCTCCAGCGCGGTCAGCCCGATCTTGCCGTCTCCCGCCGAGTAGTGCGGGTCCCCGACGGCGAAGAGCGCTCCGGGCACCTGCACCGGCAGGTAGAGCCTGGCACCGACTCCCAGCTCCCGGCAGTCCAGCGCGCCACCGTGCAGTCCGACCGACGTGGACGGCATCGCAACCGCCCCGCCGTCGCCGTCGGTACCGGACTCCGCGCCGGTTTCCACAGCCACCGCCATGATTCCCATGAACGGCATGAGCGGGAAACGCACCCGCGCGCCGCCGGCCGTCGACGCGTCGAGCGCGCCGAACAGCTTGCCGCGCCGGCGCTCGACCGCGCAGAAGCTGCTGACGGTCCGAAACCCGTGCCAGTGCCGGGAGTCGGCGTCGTCGTCCGGCGGCGGCCCCTCGGGAAACTCGCCGGCGAGCAGGCCCTGCCCGTGGCGGTTGGAGATGAGGCCGTAACGGGCCCTGGGCAGGAGCGACACGACCTCGATCCGCAGCACGTCGCCGGGCTCGGCGCCGCGCACGTACACGGGGCCGGTGACGATGTGCGGGCCGTCGACGCCGAAGCGGTGGGGCATCCCGGACGCCGCGATCGCCCTGGCGTCCTCGAGGACCTCCGCCGTGGTGACGCCGTGACGGCCGAAGAACGCGTCGGGGTCGCGGCCCTGGTCCTCCAGGATGCCCTCCTGGCTGACCGTGTCGACGGTGACGGTCGCGCCCGTGTCGACGGTCAGCACCGGCCTGGTGCGCGCCGTCGGCAGCTCCCCCCAGCGGACCGTCTCCGGGGTGGACGGCAGGTAGTGCTTGCCCTCGACCTTTCCCTTCCCTGGCTGCAGTGCCACCGGCGCCCTACCGTCGCCTGGTCCCGGCCCGCCCGCCGGCGTCCGGCGGGGCGCCGGGTACCGGCCCAGGGTGCGTCCGCGGCCTCGGCCTCGAGGCATGCGCGGCCGGCACCGCCGGGCGATACGGGCGGCAGGGGATGACGAGCGGCACGGCCGTCAGAGTCCCAGCGGGATATGACGGTCAGATGTCAGCGATGTTGCCATCGACGGCATCCGTCGTGACCTTGCCGGCCGAACGCCGAGGGTGCCGCCCGGATGGAACATCGGGAGCCGCCGGCTGCCGGGTGCGGGCGTCGCGCTGGACCCGCCGAGAGCAGTGGCGACCCGCTCCGGCGGGACCGGTCGTCTGGTGGTCCGCCCGGCGGCCGGGCGTCGCTCCGGCCGCCCACCTCGCCGGCCGTGACGCCGCACACGCGGCATCCGGCGACATCACGATGACGGCCGGAAATGACGACCGGGATCGCGGCGCCGGCCGAGGGCAACCGCGCCGTATCACCGGGCCCGCGCGCCGGGCCCCGTCGACCGCGCCGCGATGGCGGCCCCGGCATCGCGCCGCCGTTTCGCGGCGGAATTCAGCCGCGCCGGGCCGGGGTATTTCGACCGGACATCGCGCGCGAAGAAACGCCAGGAAAACAATGTCCCATACCGCGGAAACGGCGCTGTTCGTCCTCCCAGGCGGAGACCGCTCTCGCGCGCCGCCGGGGCGGATGGCCCGGCCATGAGCGGGTGGTCCGCGCACCCGCGGGCGACGATTTCACAAGGAACGCCGTATTCGGCGCGAGCGGTGTACACGGTCGGCGCATGACTGTCGGCGGGCCGCGAGGCTAGAGTGCCGGGCGTGCGCCCCTCCCCAGCCGCTCACTTTCGATGACGGGCGTTGTGGCCGATCTCGGCGAGTTCGGCCTGATCAGGGCGATCACCGCCCGGTTCCCCGGCGGCGACGGGCTGCTGATCGGCCCGGGTGACGACGCCGCGCTGCTCGCCGCGCCGGACGGCCGAGTCGTGGCGACCACCGACCTGCTGCTCGAGGGCCGGCACTTCCGGCGCGACTACTCGTCCGGGTACGACGTCGGCCGCAAGGCCGCGGCGCAGAACCTCAGCGACGTGGTCGCGATGGGAGCCCGGCCGACGGGTCTGCTGCTTGGCCTGGCCGCGCCGGGCGATCTCCCGGTCGCATGGGTGCTGCGGCTCGCCGATGGGCTGCGCGACGAGTGTGCCGAGGTCGGCGCCGTCATCGCCGGCGGGGACGTGAGCTCAGCGGACCGCGTGATCCTGGCGGTCACCGCGCTCGGCGACCTGGGCGGCGCCGAGCCCATCCGGCGTTCCGGGGCGCGCCCAGGTGACCGGGTGGTGCTCGCCGGCCGCCTGGGCTGGGCGCAGGCCGGCCTGGAACTGCTGGGCGCGGGCGCGGGCGACCCCGCCGAGCTGCTCGACGCCCACCGCCGTCCCGAGCCGCCCTACGCCGCCGGCCGGGCGCTGGCGGCCGCGGGCGCGAGCGCGATGTGCGACGTCAGCGACGGCCTGCTGGCCGATGCCGGCCACATCGCCACCGCGTCGGGCATCCGCGTCGAGTTGCGCTCGGCCGCCTTCGACATCGCCGAGCCGCTGCGCGCGGCCGCCGAGCGCCTGGCCGCCGACCCGCTGCGCTGGGTCCTCACCGGCGGTGACGACAACGCCTTCGTCGCCTGCCTCCCGCCGAGCTCCGCGCTGCCGGCCGGCGTGAGCCTGATCGGCGAGGTGACCGAGGGCTCCGGTGTCCTCGTCGACGGCACCCCGTATGAGGGCCCGCAGGGCTGGGACCACTACAGACACCCCTAAATGCAAGATCGCGCCCCAGCTGGGGCGCGATCTTGACGAAAAGCACCGGCCCGCCAGGTCGCCTCACGGGGCAAGGTCGCACGTAGCGACAATTTTTAGGTCCGGGGGCCATGATGCGGACCGGTACGGTCGTGTTAACGACGCAGGCCACAGGACTGTTCCCGGCGCGGGACGGCGGGGAAAAGGTCCCTACTATGCCCAATTTTCGTCACGTAGCGTCGCTCGCCTCCGCTCCCCTCACCGGCTCGGCTCGGCGCGTGGCTCGTGGCCGCGAGTGGGGAGCCGCGGTCAGCTGGCCGGGCGGGTGAGCGTGAGCGTGCCGACCGGGTCGACGCGCGCGGTCCAACCGGGGCGGACCAGGCAGGTGGCCTCGGTGAACTCGACGACGGCAGGCCCGGCCAGCGTGTCGCCCGGGCCGAGGGCCGCGCGCGCGACCACGTCGACCTCGTGCCAGCCCCCGCCCAGGTCCGCGTGGCCGGGCTCCTCGGGCACGCGGCCGGCGCCATCCGGGTGGTTGCCCAGCCAGACGCGGCGACGGATGCGCGCGGCGGCCGGATCCGCCGGCTCGGCGGCGAGCGCGGGGCGCAGGCCGGGCGCGGTGGCCACGAGCCTGACGGCGACGACCTCGACGTCCCGGCCGGGCGCCGCGTGCCCATAGCGCTGGGCGTGGGTGTCCTCGAAGGCCGCGCGCACCGCGGCGGCGAGCGCCTCGTCCGCGCCGGCCGGATCGTCCGCGTCGCCGGGCGTCGGCGAGCCGGCGGAGACGGTCAGCTCGTGTGCCTGCCCCACGTAACGGCAGTCCACCTGCCGTTCCAGCAGCGGGCCGTCCCCGCTCTCCCCGCCCTCCCCACCATCTCCGCCGCCGGAGCTCCGGGCCGTGGCCGACACCTGGCCGGCGAGCCGGCCGAAGGCGCCCGCGAGGTCCACGTCGCCGAGCCGCCCGCGCAGCGGCGCCGTGTGGTCACGGCGCACGTCACCGAGCGCGAGCCCCAGCGCGGACAGCACGCCCGCCGCCCGCGGCACCAGCACCATCGTCATCCCGAGCGCCTCGGCGAGCGCGCAGGCGTGCGTCCCGCCCGCTCCGCCGAACGCCACCAGCGCGAGCGCGCGCGGGTCGAGGCCACGTTCGACGGAGACCACCCGCAGCGCGCGGGTCATCTCGGCGTCGGCGACGGCGACCACCCCGGCCGCGGCGTCGGTCGCCGAGAGGCCGAGCCGCGCGCCCAGCCGCTCCAGCGCGGCCGTAGCCGCCGCGGCCGACAGCGTGACCTCCCCCCCGAGGCCCGCGCCGTCGCCGAGATAGCCGAGGACGAGGTCGGCGTCGGTCACCGTCGCCGCCTGCCCCCCGTGCTGGTAGCAGGCCGGCCCGGGATCGGCGCCGGCGGAGGCCGGCCCGACGCGCAGCGCGCCGCCCGAGTCGACCCAGGCGATCGAGCCGCCACCCGCGCTGACGGAGTGCACGTCGACCGTCGGCAGCATGATCGGGATACCGGCCAGCACCGACTCCGAGGTGGTCAGTGCCCGCCCGCCGAGCACCGGTGCGACGTCGGTGGACGTCCCGCCCATGTCGAATGTCAGCAGGTCGCGCACGCCGGACAGACCAGCGACGTAGGCCGCGCCGACCACCCCGCCGGCGGGGCCGGACAGCACGCAGGTGGCCGCGTGCGCCGCGGCCTCCGCCAGCCGCGCCACCCCGCCCGACGACTGCATCACGAGCGGCTCGCCGATGCCCACCTCGGCCAGGCGCCCGCGCAGCCGGGTGAGATAGGCGGAGAGCTTCGGCGTCAGGTAGGCATCCGCGGTGGCGGTGGCGAACCGCTCGTACTCGCGGAAGGCGGGCAGCACCTCGCTGGAGGCGACGACCGTCACCCCGGGCAGCCGGGCGCGCAGGCTCTCCGCCAGCCGCCGCTCGTGCTCCGGCCAGGCGAACGAGAACAGCAGGCAGACGGCGACGGCCTCCAGGCCGTCGACGGCGGCGACCTGGTCGACCACCCGGGCGATCTCGCCAGGGGTGAGGGTCTCCAGCACCCCGCCCGGGCCGCAGCGCTCACGCACCGTGAATCGCAGCGCGCGCGGGACGAGCGGGGCCGGCCGGTCCATGGTCAGGTCGTAGAGCGACGGCCGGTTCTGTCGGCCGATCTCGATGACGTCGCGGAAGCCATGGGTGGTGACCAGCGCGGTCCTCGCGCCCGCCCGTTCCAGCAGCGCGTTGGTGGCGACCGTCGTGCCGTGGGCGAACCGCTCGACCCGCCCGGCCGGCTCCTCGGCGCGTGCCGGGGCCGCCAGGCCGGCGAGCGCCGCCGCGGCGAACGCGGACAGGACCGCGATCGACGGGTCGGCCGGCACGGAGGGCACCTTCGCGAACAGCGTCCGCCCGTCCGGCGCGACGGCGGCGAGGTCGGTGAAGGTACCGCCGACGTCGATCCCCACCCGGTAACCCGGCAGGTCCGCCGCGCGTCGCCCGTCCGTCCTGGGAGCCGCCGCGGCGCCTCCCGTGCCTTCCCGCCTGCCCACCACCACGCCGGGCAGCGTCGCACGCCGCCGCCGGCACCGGGCGCGGGGATGTCCATCCGGGCCGCGAGCGCCGGCCCGGCCGGCCGGCCGGGCCGGCGGGAGGGATGGTCGTGATGCTGGGAAACTCACATCGGCCGCGCCCGAGAGCCAACGGGTAGCCGGTCAATCACGGCAGGCGATGACGGGCGCCCGCGATGGGTGGGACGGCCGGAACGCCACGCCGCCGATGCCGCGACGGATGCCTCAGGGCAGCCCCGCGACCACGCCTCGCCACCAGCGGCCGCCCGGCCAGCGGGGGCGACGCCGGCGCGAGCGGCGTCATACTGATTTGCCGCAATGGGCCGCGCCAGGGACCTTCGGCCCGGCGAGTAGCCTGGACAGGCGGTAGCGGAAGGGCCTTTCGAAGGCCCCTTTCGGCAAAGTGAAGTCTCCACCTGGATAGAGGCGATTGGCCCCGTGACAGCACCGACGGTACCCGCGTCAGGACCTGACTTCGGAACCAACGAGTGGCTGGTGTTCGAGATCTACCAGCAGTACCTCGCGGATCCGGACAGCGTGTCACCCGAATGGCGCGAGTTCCTCTCCGACTATCACCCGAGCGCGCCCACCGCGACCGACAACACGGACCCGGAGAGCGCTCGCGCGGTCATCGCCACCACGCCAGCCGAGCCACAGAGCCCCGCCGCCCAGGCGCCCGCCGCCCAGGCGCCCGCCGCCCAGGCGCCCGCGGCCCCAGCCGCCGCCACGCCGTCCGCGCCCACCCCGGCCGCGGCCCCTGCCGCCCCGCCCGCGCCCGTGGCTCCTCCGCCGGCCCCCGTGCCCGCCGCGAAGGCGGCGCCGGCCCCCAGCGCGCCGCAGGCCTCCCCCGCCAGCCCCCCCGGTTCCGCCAATCGGGCAGCGGCCCAGACGACGCTGCGGGGCGCCGCGGCCCGGGTCGTCACCAACATGGAGACGTCGCTGCACGTGCCGACGGCAACCTCGGTGCGCGTCGTGCCGGCCAAGCTGATGATCGACAACAGGATCGTCATCAACCGCCACCTGGCTCGCTCCCGCGGCGGCAAGATCTCCTTCACCCATCTCATCGGCTTCGCGATGGTGAAGGCGCTCGTCGACTTCCCCGAGATGAACAACTCCTACGCGGTGGTCGACGGCAAGCCGGCGCTGGTCACGCCGGGGCACGTCAACCTGGGCCTCGCCATCGACCTGGTCACGTCGAAGGGCCGCCAGCTCGTCGTCGCCGCGGTCAAGGAAGCCGAGGCGATGGACTTCGCCCAGTTCTGGGCCGCGTACGAGGACATCGTGCGCCGCGCCCGCGCGGGCAAGCTCACCACCGACGACTTCACCGGCGTCACGATCAGCCTGACGAACCCGGGCGGTCTGGGCACCGTGCACTCGGTGCCGCGGCTGATGGAGGGCCAGGGCACGATCATCGGCGTCGGCTCGATGGAGTACCCGGCCGAGTTCGCCGGCGCGTCCACAGAGACGCTCGCCCGCATGGCCATCTCCAAGGTGACCACGCTGACCAGCACCTACGACCACCGGATCATCCAGGGCGCCCAGTCGGGCGAGTACCTGCGCCGGGTCCACCAGCTGCTGCTCGGCGAGGACGAGTTCTACGACGAGATCTTCCGCTCCCTGCGGGTTCCGTACGAGCCGGTCCGCTGGGTCACCGACATCCCGACCAGCCACGAGGGTGACCTCGACCACAGCGCCCGGGTGCAGGAGCTGATCCACGCCTACCGCGTGCGCGGCCACCTGATGGCGGACACGAACCCGCTCGAGTTCACCATCCGCAGCCACCCGGACCTCGACATCCGCAGCCACGGCCTGTCACTGTGGGACCTCGACCGGGAGTTCCCGGTCGCCGGGTTCGCGGGCCACCGGACGATGACGCTGCGCGACGTGCTCGGGGTGCTGCGCGACTCGTACTGCCGCCGGGTCGGCATCGAGTACATGCACATCCAGGAGCCGGACGAGCGCCAGTGGATCCAGGCCCGGGTCGAGCGCTCCGCGGAGCGGCCGGACCCGGCCGAGCAGCTGCGCGTGCTCGAGCGCCTCGGCGCGGCGGAGGCGTTCGAGTCCTTCCTGCAGACCAAGTACGTCGGCCAGCGCCGCTTCTCGCTGGAGGGCGCCGAGTCCGCGATCCCGCTGCTCGACGAGGTCCTGGCGCGGGCGGCGGGCACCGGCATGGACGAGGTCGTCATCGGCATGGCGCACCGCGGCCGGCTGAACGTGCTGGCGAACATCGTCGGCAAGTCCTACCGGCAGATCTTCGCCGAGTTCGAGGGCCACCTCGACCCGCAGACCGCGCACGGCTCCGGCGACGTGAAGTACCACCTGGGCGCCGAGGGCGTCTACAGCGGCCCGGACGGCAGGAAGGTGCCGGTCTCCGTGGTCGCCAACCCGTCGCACCTGGAGGCGGTCGACCCGGTCCTCGAGGGCGTCGCGCGCGCCAAGCAGGACATCCTGGACAAGGGGCCGGAGGGCTTCACCGTCCTGCCCGTGCTCGTGCACGGCGACGCGGCGTTCGCCGGCCAGGGCGTGGTCGCCGAGACGCTGAACCTCTCGCAGCTGCGCGGCTACCGCACCGGCGGGACCGTGCACCTGGTCATCAACAACCAGGTCGGCTTCACCACCTCGCCGACCTCGGGCCGCTCGTCGGTGTACGCCACCGACGTCGCCCGGATGGTGCAGGCCCCGATCTTCCACGTCAACGGCGACGACCCGGAGGCCTGCGTCCGGGTGGCGACGCTGGCGTTCGCCTACCGGCAGGCATTCCACAAGGACGTCGTGATCGACATGATCTGCTACCGGCGCCGGGGCCACAACGAGATGGACGAGCCGTCGTTCACCCAGCCGCTGATGTACGACGAGATCGCGGCGAAGCGCTCCGTGCGCAAGCTCTACACCGAGGCGCTCATCGGCCGCGGGGACATCACCCGCGACCAGGCCGAGGAGGCGATGAAGAGCTACCGCCTGGAGCTGGAGAAGGCGTTCGCCGAGACCCGCGACGCCACCGGCGACCGGCCCACCCCGCAGCCGCGCATCGTCACCACGGCGGAGGACGCGGCCGCCGCCGCGGCCGTCAGCACGGCGGTGCCGCTGGAGGTCGTCAAGCAGGTCATCGACACACAGGTGAACCTGCCGGCCGACTTCACCATCCACCCCCGGCTGCGCCCGCAGCTGGAGCGCCGCGCGCAGATGGTCGAGACCGGCGCGATCGACTGGGCGTGCGCCGAGACGATCGCGCTGGGCAGCGTGCTGCTCGACGGCCGCTCGGTCCGGCTCACCGGCCAGGACAGCCGGCGCGGCACCTTCGGCCAGCGCCACGCCGTGCTGGTCGACCGCTACTCCGGTGAGGACCACGTCCCGCTGCGCACCCTGCGCCGCGCCGACGGCGGCCCCGTCGGCACGTTCTACGCCCACGACTCGCTGCTGTCCGAGTACGCGGCGATGGGCTTCGAGTACGGCTACTCGGTCGCGCGCCTCGACATGCTCGTCCTGTGGGAGGCGCAGTTCGGCGACTTCGCCAACGGCGCCCAGTCGATCATCGACGAGTTCCTGTCGGCCGGCGAGGCCAAGTGGGGCCAGCGCACCGCGCTGACACTCCTGCTGCCGCATGGCTACGAGGGCCAGGGCCCCGACCACTCGTCCGCCCACATCGAGCGGTTCCTGTCCCTGTGCGCCGACGAGAACATGACGGTGGCGTACCCCTCGTCGGCGGCGAGCTACTTCCACCTGCTGCGCCGCCAGACGCTCTCGCCGGTGCGTCGCCCACTGGTGGTGTTCACGCCGAAGTCGATGCTGCGGCTGAAGGCGGCGACGTCGACCGTGCAGGAGCTGACGTCAGGCTCGTGGCGGCCGGTGATCGACGACGCGACGGTCACCGACCCGGCCGCCGTGCGCCGGGTGCTGCTGTCGGCCGGCAAGGTGCACTGGGACCTCGCCGACGCGCGGAACAAGCGGGACGACAAGGGCCAGTTCGCGCTGCTCCGGGTCGAGCAGCTCTACCCGACCCCCGGAGCGGAGGTCGCCGAGGCGCTACGCCGCTACCCGAACGCGACCGACATCGTCTGGGTCCAGGAGGAGCCGGCGAACCAGGGCGCCTACCCGCACATGGGCCTGCACCTGCCGGAGCACCTGCCGGCCGGCCTGCGGCTGCGCCGGGTCTCCCGCAAGGCCTCGGCCGCCCCCGCGTCGGGCTCGTCGAAGGTCCACGAGAAGGAGCAGCGCGCTCTCATCGAGGCCGCCTTCGCGGCCTAAGGCGGTGGCGCGTAGGACCTGGGATCCGGCGGGGCGGTTTCGGCCCGCCGGATCCTGGCGTTCCGGGACGGCCAGGGTTTGCTGGCACGGCCCCGGGCACCGCAACGCGGGGTAGGACAAGCCGGCCCGGATGCCCCCGGCGGGCCGGCGAGGATGGAACGTCACGGCGATCGGTGGGCGAGGGAAGCGAGCGGGCGATGTACTTCACCGACCGGGGGATCGAGGAGCTGGCCGCGCGCCGCGGCGAGGAGACCGTCACCCTCGAGTGGCTCTCCGACGCCCTGCGTACCTTCGTCGACGAGCACCCCGAGCACGAGGCCGCCATCGAGTCCCTGGCCACCTGGCTGGCCCGCCCCGACGACGATCCCGACCTTTAGGACGCAGTTCCGCCGGCCGGGCAAGAAGAGAAAACAAAACGGGCGGTTTCGAGCGCCAGAATAGCGCTCACGCGCGAGCCGATTACCACCCCGCCGCGGTTTGCCGAAATTGTCTGCTATGCATGACGGATGCGGGCATATATTGACGAGTCGTACGAGGCCGGACCGAACGGCCTCTACGTCCTCGCGGCCGTCGTCGCCCATGACGACGACGCCGAGGTCCGCGAGGCCATGTTGGCCCTGCGCGAACGCTGGCGTGGGACGGCGAAGCTCCATTTCCGCGACGCGGAGCCAGCCCGTGTAACCGCATACCTGGACGCCGTGGCGGCAATGGATCGACCGAAGATCGTAGTCCTCACCCGGCCATGTATCCGGCCAGAACGTGCCAGCCGCAAGGCGATGGAACGATTTCTTTGGGAACTGAAAGGTCGAGTCGATGCCATCGCGATCGAATCACGTGGCAAACAGCAGAATCGCGACGACGCGACCATACTGGCAGCCTTACGAGAACGGATCGGCAGGTTTCGCTACGACTTCCCGCTGGGCACCGAGGAACCAACACTCTGGGTGTCCGACATTCTGGCTAGCGGGGTCTTCCACGCCCACCGACGAGACGAGGCCTGGATACTCGGTCGTCTCGGCAAGATAGAGCAGCACGTGGTAGATGCTCATTGAAGGACCTAGCTCAGACAGCGCGAACGCCGGGGTCCCACCACCGCGGGCTCACCCGGCGCCACTTTCGGCAAGTCAACACCTGCCAACGCCGACCAGTATACGCGGGTATACGGCTCACGCCGCAAGGCCTCACCGGGTCAGGGCGAGCCGGCCGACGGTCTTGCTCTGAGCGACGACGGGCGCGCCGGAGGTCACACGGCCACGGTGACGGTGTTCGACGGCGCTCCTCTGCCGGCGCTGTTCGACCCGGCGATCCGGAACTCGTACGCATGACCGGCGACCAGCTGCTGGACGGTGTAACACAGCTCCTTGATCGGGTAGGGCATCGTCGTCCACGCCTCGCTGGCGGTCACGTCCCGGGACTCCAGCACGTACTCGGCGGCGTCCTTGGCCGCCTGCCAGCACAGGTCGGCCGTACCCTGGCCGGGCGCGGCGGTCAGGCCGGCCACCGCACCAGGCAAAGGCATTCCCGGGGCGACCGAGGCCGTCACGGTGTTCGACGGGGCTCCCCTGCCGGCGCTGTTCGACCCGGCGATCCGGAACTCGTACGCATGACCGGCGACCAGCTGCTGGACGGTGTAACACAGCTCCTTGATCGGGTAGGGCATCGTCGTCCACGCCTCGCCAGCGGTGACATCGCGGTGGTCGAAAAGGTAAAGGTTCGCTCCCGACGCCGCGTGCCAGCACAACTCGACGGTCGCCGCGCCAGGCACGGCGGCCAGGCCATTCACCGCGCCGGGCAGGGGCGGGCCCGCTGTGACGGTGACGGTGTTCGACGGTGCGCCCCTGCCGGCGCTGTTCGACCCGATAATCCGGAACTCGTACGCATGTCCGGTGAGTAGCTGTTGAACGGTGTAGCACAGCTCCTTGATCGGGTAGGGCATCGTGGTCCACGTCTCGCCGACGGCCACGTCCCGGGACTCCAGCACGTACTCGGCGGCGCCGTCGGCCGGCTGCCAGCACAGCCGCGCGGTTCGGGTGCCGCTGGAACCGATGAGCCCGGCGACCGCTCCCGGCGGTGTGCCCGTCGGGAGCGGATCAGCGCCCGATTCGAGCACCGTGCCGCCGGCGGTGGTCGTGAGCGCGCCCGGCGCTCGTGCCGGCGGCCTGGCTGGGTCGGACGGCCCACCGGCGTCCACCCGCGGCGCGAGCAGCCCCGTGGCCGCCGCCGCGAGTGCCGTCGCGAGGATCACGGCCGGCAGCCGCCGGCTACTGAACAGCCAGCCGCGCAGCAGGCCCGCCGCCAGGCCGATCTGGGTGGCCACGGCGGTGCTCAGCCGGCCACCAGGGCGCCGGCCGCTGGCGGGCGTCACCACCGCTGGATCCTCCCAATCCGGGTTCTGAGCCCCACCGATGACGAGCGGCACAGGAAAGAACGGCCACGGGCGGCGGCCGAACAAGCGACCACCGCCACACGTGGCACCGCCAGAGGCAGATGTAGCGGCGACCGCGCCAAGCCGCCAGCGTGTTCGCCTTCCGATCCCAGCATAATTGCCTCGAACTGTCCAATATCCACGCAGTCTCTAGCCTATTGTCAGCTTTGCATTCCCGACAGGAGCCCGGATCGGCATCCGGCGAGTTCACGGGATGCGGTGGGTGCTCGGGCTGGGCCGTCGAACGGCGGAACTAAGGGGGCGAAGCAGACCGTGACCGCTGACGTCGACGGGTCGGGCGGCCGCGTGGTGGCCGGCCGGTACCGGCTGCTCGAAAAGCTTGGTTCCGGCACGCATGGCACCGTGTGGCGGGCGTTCGACGGCGTTCTGGAGGTACAGGTCGCCGTCAAGGAACTGCGGCTGGACAACTCGGCTGGCGACGCCGACGACCACCTAGCGTTCACCCGGGTCGAACGTGAGGCTCGCATCGTCGCGAAGCTGCGAGATCATCCGCATGTCGTCACGGTGCTCGACGTCGTCTCGGATGGTGGCCTGCCATGGATCGTCATGGAACTCGTCGAGTCGAGGTCACTCGCGCAGCTGGTGCGCGCGACCGGCCCGCTGCCGCCGGAGAGGGTCGCGACCATCGGAGTGGCGGTGCTCGCCGCGCTCGTCGCGGCGCATGGCCTGGGTATCACCCACCGGGACGTCAAGCCGGCGAACATTCTGATCGGCGACGGAGGCCGCGTGGTACTGGCCGATTTCGGAGTGGCGTCCCACGACGGGCAGCCGACGATTGCCGGCGGCCCGGTGGGCACTCTCGCCTACATCGCGCCGGAGCAGTTCGCCGGCGTGCGGGGGAAACCGGCCGGCGACCTGTTCTCGCTCGGTGCCACGCTCTACTTCGCCCTGACCGGCGCATCCCCCTTCAGCCGGTCGACCGAGGCGGCGACGATCGAGGCGGTGCTCCACCACGTTCCCACCCGCCCGGCCGGCCCGGATCGTTTGGTGGATGCCGTGTTGGGGCTGCTGGTGAAGGACCTCGCCGGCCGGATCACAGCGGACGAGGCCGCCGCCGCCTTCACCGCCGTCGCCGCGGAGCAGGCGCCAGCCGCCGCCGCGCGGGCGCCGGTGGCCGGCCTGACGGGTTCGTCACCATCGGGCCCCCAGGCTGGGCCGGGCCTTCTGGGCATACCGGGCACGGCCGCCACGTCGCCCGGACACGGGGCGGAGCAGGTCGGCCCGACGGGGGGACCCAGTACCGAGCCGGTCACGGCGACGGGGCCGCGGGCGCGGCCATCCGGGCTTGGCCCGGCCGGCCTCGCCCGGTCCGACCGGTCCGCGCTCGACCGAGCGGTCGGCGGGTTCCTGCTGGCCGCCACCGTGGTGCTCGCGCTCGCTCCGTGGCCGGCCGCGAGCCTCGCTGGCCTCCCCTGGTGGGGCTACTCGGCCGCGGCCGTCATCACCGTGTTCTTCGGCTCCTGGGCGGTCGCCTTCGGCACCGTCCTGATCCGGCCGTCCGCGCTCAGACGGTGAGGACGAGCTTGCCGAAGATCTCGCCCTGGGCCATGCGCTCGAAGGAGGCGCGGGCGTCGGCCAGGGGGCGGACGTCGTCGATCAGCGGCCGCACGCCCGTGCGGTCGAGGAAGTCGACGAGGGCGGCCAGTTCGTCACGGGTGCCCATCGTCGAGCCGACGATGTTGAGCTGTAGGAAGAACACCCGGTTCAGCTCGGCCGGCGGGTTCGGGCCGCTGGTCGCGCCGGAGCAGACGACGATGCCACCCGGGCGCAGCGACTTCAGCGAGTGGCTCCAGGTGGCCGCGCCGACGGTCTCGATGACCGCGTCGGCCCTGGCCGGCAGCCGGGCACCCGACTCGACCGCGGCGTCGGCACCCAGCTGCAGCGCCCGCTTGCGCTTGGTCTCGTCGCGAGAGGTGACGAAGACGGTGTGGCCGGCGGCCTTGGCGAGCAGCAACGCGGCCGTGGCGACGCCGCCGCCCGCGCCCTGGATGAGCAGCGTGCCGCCGCCCCCGGCGGACAGCCCTGACTTGGTGAAGACCATCCGGTAGGCGGTGAGCCAGGCCGTCGGCAGGCAGGCCGCCTCCGCCCAGGAGAGCGACGCGGGCTTGGGCACGAGGTTGCGGGTGGGTACCGCGACCCGCTCGGCCAGCGTGCCGGGGTGCAGCTCCGAAAGCAGCGTTCGCTTCGGGTCCAGGGTCTCGTCACCGCCGCCGGCCGCGGGATCGCCGATCACCGCGTGGACGATGACCTCGGTGCCGTCGGCCGTCACGCCCGCGCCGTCGCAGCCCAGGATCATCGGCAGGCGCTCGGCAGGCAGGCCGACGCCGCGCAGGCTGAACAGGTCATGGTGGTTGAGAGCGGCGGCCCGCACCGAGACGGTCTCCCAGCCGTCCGGCACGGCCGGCTCCGGCTGCTCTCCCACGGCCAGACCGGCCAGCGGGTCGGACGGGTTGATCGTCACTGCGGCGGCGGCAAGCACGGACAAACCGTAGGGCGCCGAGTCAGGCGACGCCACCGGAAGTCCCGGGTCAACAGGACAGCTGGTGTCCAGTACCGGTCGATGGGGGGAGGCTGGGTCGCGGTCTGTCGCCGGATGTGCTGGACTCGTCATCATGGTGGCTCTTGAACCGACGTGGCCCCCGACCGGTCCCGTGGACGCGGGCCTCCCGACAGCTCAGCCGTCCATGCCACCGACCCGCGCGGCGCGCCCGCTGACGGCCGAGCCCGCCGAGGCGGCGCCGGCCGCTACACAGCCCCAGGCCGCCGCGCAGCCCGCGGCATCCGAGCCCGCGGCGGCGCCCGGACGGGAACGGTCGACGCGCGGGCCACGCTGGCGCCGCCGCCGGCTGGTGCTCGACCCGGAGCCGCCGACGCTGACGTTCACCGAGGACGGCCGCCCGGTGATCACCGTGACCCCGACCGACTTCGTGGCCTGTTCCTACAAAAGCTGCGGGACGTTGCGCCCGATCGAGGAGGTCACCGCGAAGGCGCCCTGCCCGGGCTGCGGCAGGCGTTAGTTAGGCAGGGCGCCGCGCGCCCTGCCTAACGCGCCTCCGCCTTACCGGCGGGCGACGCCGTCCGCCTTGGCCGCGGCCGCGACCGCGGCGGCGACCGCCGGGGCGACGCGGGTGTCGAACGGGCTCGGGATGATGTGGTCCGGCGCGAGCTCGTCGGCGATGACGTCGGCGAGCGCGCGGGCCGCCGCGAGCTTCATGCCCTCGGTGACCCGGCTCGCCCGCACGTCCAGCGCGCCCCTGAAGACACCGGGGAAGGCGAGCACGTTGTTGATCTGGTTCGGGAAGTCGCTCCGGCCGGTGGCGACGATGCTCGCGTACTTGCGGGCGACCTCCGGCTGGACCTCCGGGTCGGGGTTGGCCATCGCGAAGATGATCGAGCCCGGCGCCATGGTCGCGACCGCCTCCTCGGGGACGGTGCCCGAGGACAGGCCGATGAAGACGTCTGCCCCGGCCAGCGCGTCGTTGATCGAACCCGTCAGCCCGGTCCGGTTGGTGACGGCCGCGATGTCCGCCTTGACCGACGTGAGGTCGCCCCGGTCGGCGTAGATGATCCCCTTACGGTCGCCGACCGCGATGTCGCCGATGCCGGCGGCGAGAATGATGCGGGTCACCGCGATGCCGGAAGCACCCGCGCCCGACACGACAACCCGCAGGTCCGACAGCTGCCGGCCGGTCACCCGGGCGGCGTTCTCCAGCGCGGCGAGCGCGACGATGGCGGTGCCGTGCTGGTCGTCGTGGAAGACCGGGATGTCGAGACGCGCCTGCAGGCGCCGCTCGATCTCGAAGCAGCGGGGCGCGGAGATGTCCTCGAGGTTGATCCCGCCGAAGCTCGGCGCCATCCGGGCGACCGTGTCGATGATCTCATCGGCGTCCTTGGTGTCCAGGCAGATCGGCACCGCGTCGACACGGGCGAAGTGCTTGAACAGGGCCGCCTTGCCCTCCATGACGGGCATGGCGGCGGCCGGGCCGATGTCACCGAGGCCGAGCACGGCGGTGCCGTCGGTGACCACGGCGACCAGGTTGCCGCGCCAGGTGTAGTCCTCGGCGAGGGCCGGCGTCTCCTCGATCGCCAGGCACACCCGGGCGACGCCGGGCGTGTAGGCGAGGGAGAGGTCGTCGGCGTTCGCCAGTGGCGACGTCACTTCGAGCGCGATCTTCCCGCCGCGGTGCAGCGCGAACACCGGGTCGTCGTCGGACACCCGCGGGCTCACGGGAACGGGCATGGCGCCCGCGACGGCACTGGAGGACTGGTCGAGGATCGGGTGGTCTGCGGTCGCTGTCACGGAAGTGCTCCTGGGTACGGGCGGCCCGGCTGCCTACGTACGGCCCGGGGTCGTCGAGGGGCTGTTGTCTGCGGTGGTCCGGGGGTCGCCCATCGTGAGAGGTGATGCCGGGCACAGCCCGGCGTCCGGGGCCGGCGGGCCGTCCCCGTGGGCGGAGCTCTCAGCCGCGAGGAGATGACCTGAGCGGCTCACCCGCCAGTCTGCCGCGCGGACCAGCGGGAACCCCGGCGGCAAGCGGGTGAGCCGGCGGGGGTAGGACCGGGGGTCGCCCGGGGCACCTTCAAATATTGCACGTCAGCGCCGGTATGCGGCGGGCGGTCGGCCAGATGCAATCGTTCGACTACACATGACGATCACACCGACGACATCTGGTCGAAATGTCTTGCAACGTTGCCGAAGCATGCATGTAGCACTACTGACACGTAACCACGCTTGGGTGAAGGCCCAGGACGTGCGCCGCCGTTGTCGCCTGCCCACCCGAGTACGGACATACGGAACGGGCAACCCGAACCTCCCAGCCGACCTCCCAGATCGATTCGCGATCCGGCAGGAACCCCGGCTTCGCGGTCCGGCAGGGACCCCGGGCCGCGCGTCGTGACGGGGGGTGCATCCAGCGCCAACCAGCCAGCCAGGGGTCTGCTGGCCGGGCAGCCGATGAGCGTGTGCTCACCTGCCCGCGAGCCGACCGCCAGCCTGGGCCAGGGCGGTGGGGCCGTCCGCACCGGGAACTGGCTGGAACTGGAGAGGATCGGCATGCGCCTTCGAACACACCGGATCATGGGCGGCGGCGTGGGCCGCCGGGCCGCGCGCAGGGCGGTGGCCGCGACCGCGGCGGCCGGCCTGCTCGCCGTCCTCGCCGCCTGTGGCGGTGGCGACGACTCGTCGGACGGTGGCGGCACGACGGCGGCGCCCTCCGCGAATCCCTCCGTCGCGGCCACGCTGCCCGCCAAGTACGCGGGCGGCACCCTCAAGGTGGCCTCGGACGCGTCCTACGCGCCGAACGAGTTCTTCGACACGGACGGCAAGACCGTGATCGGCATGGATGTCGACCTGATCAAGGCCCTCGGCGCCGCGCTCGGTGTCAAGGTCGAGGTCGAGAACGCCGGCTTCGAGGACATCATCCCGGGGCTCGCCGCCGCCAAGTACGACATCGGCATCTCGTCGTTCACCGACACCAAGGAGCGCGAGCAGGTCGTCGACTTCGTCACGTACTACTCGGCCGGCACCTCGTTCTTCACCAGCGCCGCCAAGCCGGCCACCCTGACCGGGCTGGACGACCTCTGCGGCCTGACCGTCGCCGTCGAGACGGGCACCGTCCAGGCCGACGACGCCACCGCGCAGGACACGAAGTGCAAGAGCGCCGGCAAGCCGGGCGTGACCGTCCAGGCCTATCCGGACCAGAACCAGGCGAACCTGGCGCTGACCGCCGGCCGGGCGCAGGTGTCGATGGCCGACTCGCCGGTCGCCGACTACCAGGTGAAGCTGTCCGAGGGCAAGCTCAAGCTGGTTGGCACGCCCTACGGCACGGCTCCGTACGGCATCGCGGTGCCGAAGAACTCGGGCCTCGCCGAGCCGCTGCTGGCGGCGCTGAAGGCGGTCATGGCGGACGGCTCGTACCAGAAGACGCTGGAGAAGTGGGGCGTGCAGGAGGGCGCCATCACGGACCCGAAGATCAATGGCGCTCTCAGCTGACAAGGCGCCAGGCGGTGAGCCGGGGGCGCAGGCCCCCGGCTCACCGGCCGCCCCGGTGACCGGGGCGGCCGGCGCCGGCGCGTCGACGGCCGATGTGATCAAGGCGGTTCCGGTCCGCCACCCGGGACGCTGGGTGGGCGTCGCCGTCCTCGCCCTCCTCGCCGCGATGCTGGTGCACGCCCTGGTCACCAACGAGGCCTTCCACTGGGACATCGTCTGGAAGTACCTGTTCTCCGAGCAGATACTGCGCGGCCTGTGGGCGACGCTCTTCCTGACGCTCTACGCGATGGCCATCGGCGTGGTCGGCGGAGTGCTGCTCGCCATCCTGCGGCTGTCGCCGAACCCGGTCCTGCGCTCGGCCTCCTGGCTGTACACGTGGTTCTTCCGCGGTACGCCGGTGATGATCCAGATTCTGTTCTGGGCATCGATCGGCGCGCTTTACCCGAGGCTGTCGATCGGCGTCCCGTTCGGCCCCGAGTTCGCCTCCGCCGAGTCGAACACGCTCATCCCGCTGCTGGGCGCGGCCGTCCTCGGCCTCGGGCTCAACGAGGCGGCGTACATGGCCGAGATCGTGCGCGCCGGCGTCGGCGCCGTCGACACCGGCCAGGCCGAGGCCTCGCAGGCGCTCGGCATGAACCAGGCGCAGACGATGCGCCGGATCGTGCTGCCGCAGGCGATGCGGGTGATCATCCCGCCGACCGGCAACGAGACCATCTCGATGCTCAAGACGACGTCGCTCGTCAGCGTCATCGCCTACACCGAGCTGCTCTACGCCGCCCAGATCATCTACAGCCGCAACTTCCAGACCATCCCGCTGCTGATGGTCGCCGCGATCTGGTACCTGGCGGTCACGTCGGTGCTCAGCGTCGGCCAGTACTTCCTGGAACGGCACTACGACCCGGCTGGCCGCAACAGGGTGGGTCCCAGCCGTCCGATGCGCCGCGACCAGAGCGGGGTGGTCACGTGACCAGCGAGATCCCGGCCGAGGCGGAGAACGGCACGCCGATGGTGCTCGCCGAGAGCATCCGCCGCTCCTTCGGCCACAACGAGGTGCTCCGCGGGATCGACCTGCGGGTCGAGCCCGGCGAGGTGCTCTGCCTGATCGGGCCCTCGGGCTCGGGCAAGACGACCATGCTGCGCTGCATCAACCACCTGGAGAAGATCGACTCGGGCCGGCTGTGGGTGGACGGCGACCTGGTCGGCTACCGGGAACACCGCGGCCGGCTGCACGAGCTGCGCGAGCGCGAGGTCTGCCGGCGCCGCGCCGACATCGGCATGGTCTTCCAGCGCTTCAACCTGTTCGCCCACATGACGGCGCTGGAGAACATCATGGAGGCGCCCTTGCGGGTGCGTCGGGAGAAACGCTCCGAGGTCGAGAAGCGCGCCCGTGCCCTGCTGGACCGGGTTGGTCTCGGGAACCGATGCGAGGCCTACCCGTCCCAGCTCTCAGGCGGGCAGCAGCAGCGGGTCGCGATCGCCAGGGCACTGGCGATGCGGCCCAAGCTGATGCTGTTCGACGAGCCGACCTCGGCACTCGACCCCGAGCTCGTCGGCGAGGTGCTCGACATCATGCGGGGGCTCGCGGCGGACGGCATGACGATGGTCGTCGTCACCCACGAGATGGGCTTCGCCCGCGAGGTGGCCGACACCGTCGTCTTCATGGACGGCGGTGTCGTCGTCGAGAGCGGCCCGCCCGGCCAGGTGCTGGTCGACCCCCAGCACGAGCGGACCAGGTCCTTCCTGTCCAAGGTGCTGTGACCAGCAGCGTCGGGCTGGTGACGTTCCAGCGCAACGCAACCGTGCTGGCGCGGAGGCGCCCAGCACGGTCACCCGCCGCCGGAGCGTGCAGGACCCGGGGCAGGGCTGGCGCGGGGGCACTTCGCTTCGCTCGTGCGGGGGTGCGCTCCGGATTGTCACGGGAAGGACACTATTTTGACCTGAACGCTGGGGTCTGAGCGGGTTCGGCGCGGGCTGAGGGGGGTGCCGTGCCTACGGAGTCACACCGTGGTGGGGTCGGCGGGGAGACTGCGTACGGACCGGCGGCTGAACCGGTACGGTCCGCAGGCGTGGATGTCACCGAACTGTCCGTACCGGACGCGTGGGTCTTCACCCCCCGCCAGCACACCGACGGCCGCGGCACCTTCCTCGAATGGTTCCGCGTCGAGGCGCTGGAGAAGGCCGTCGGCCACCCGCTCCGGCTCGCCCAGGCCAACCACAGCGTCAGCAGGGCGGGGACGCTGCGCGGCGTGCACTACGCGGATGTGCCGCCCAGCCAGGCGAAATACGTCACATGTGTGTCCGGGCGGGTGCTGGACTGCGTGGTGGACATCCGCTCCGGCTCGCCGACGTTCGGCCGATGGGACGCGGTCGTCCTCGACGACGTGGACCGCAAGGGGCTCTACCTCTCCGAGGGCCTGGGGCACGCGTTCGTCGCCCTCACCGACGGCGCGCAGGTCTCCTACCTGTGCTCCACCTCGTACAGCCCGGGACGCGAGCATGGCGTGCACCCGCTGGACCCCGATCTTGGCCTGCCCTGGCCGGCCGACCTGACCCCGCTGCTGTCCGACAAGGACGCTGTCGCGCCGACCCTGAAGGAGGCGGACGCCGCCGGGCTGCTGCCCCGGTACGCCGACTGTCTGGCCTTCTACGCCGACCTGCGGAACCAGGCCGGCCGGGGCCAGTAGCGCAGCACCACCCGGCCGAGCACGTCGCCGGTGGCGATCATGCCGAAGGCGGCGCTGTCGGTGCCGACGCCCACGTTGTCCGAGCGCAGCCACCAGCCGCCGTCCTCGTCGCCGAAGGCGACGCGTTTCACGCCGAGCCCGCGGCCCGCGGGCAGCCGGGCGACGACCACATCACCCGGGCGGGGCTCGCGGCCCCACCAGACCAGGCAGGCGTCGCCGTCACGCAGTGTCGGCGCCATCGACGCGCCGCGAACGGAGACCGCCCTCACGGGAACCGAAGGCCGCACAAGGGTAGGTTGCCAGAAGGTGGGGACACGGGCCGCCGCCCCCCGTACGACGCCACCGCGGCGGACGGGTAAACGGTCTGTCTCGCGCCGAGGCGCCGCCCGTGCCCCCGACGGACGAACGTGCGAGGAAGGACGGCGGCATGAGCCTGCTGCACCCCACCACCCGGGTGAGCGCGCACTGCGACCTGCCCTGCGGCGTCTACGACCCGGCGCAGGCCCGAGTCGAGGCCCAGTCGGTCAAGGCGATCCAGGAGAAGTACCAGGGGAACGAGGACCCGGTGTTCCGCTCCCGGGCACTGTCCATCAAGGAGGAGCGCGCCGACCTGGTCAAGCACCACCTCTGGGTGCTGTGGACCGACTACTTCAAGCCAAACCACCTGGAGAAGTACCCGCAGCTGCATGACCTGTTCTGGCAGGCCACCAAGGCCGCCGGCGCCGCCGGCGCGAAGGCCTCGGTAGACCCGGCGGACGGCCAGAAGCTGCTCGACAAGATCGATGAGATCGCGAAGATCTTCTGGGAGACCAAGGCCGCGGCCTGATCCTGGGGCGCGACCATGTCGCCGGCCTCCGGTCATTCGACCGGAGGCCGGCGACGTCTGTTTGGGGCGAGCTCCCGGAAGTGGAGGCAGGTCAGTGATTCGTTCGGCCGAGCCGGATGACGTGCCGGTCGTGCTGGAGCTGGTGCGGGCGCTCGCGGAGTACGAGCGGGAGCCGGACGCGGTGAGGATGACCGAGCCCGACCTCACCGAGGCGCTCTTCGGGGACCCGCCGAAGGCGGCGGCACTCGTGGCCACGGCGGACGGCCCGGACCTCGCCGCCGGTAGGGCACCGGTAGTGGGGTTCGCGATCTACCACGAGACGTTCTCTACCTGGACGGGACGCACGGGGACATTCCTCGTCGACCTGTTCGTCACGCCGGAACACCGTCGCGCCGGCCATGGCCGGGCCCTGCTCGTCGCGCTGGCGGCCATGGCGCGCGACCGCGGCCACCCGCGACTGGAGTGGGACGTGCTGGACTGGAACACCTCCGCGCACGACTTCTACCGATCGCTCGGTGCCGCTCCCCAGCAGGGCTGGACGACCTGGCGGCTCGACGCCGACGCCCTCGCCGCCCTCACCGGGAGCGCATAGGCCAAAGGGGGCGCGAAAATGGCGAAGCCTCGCGCCCCCGGAGGCCATCAGGCAGCCCCTGGCCGCGGCCGGGGAACACTCCCGCACCTGGACGCCTTTTTATAAACGGGGTCCGGAATCACACACCAGGCTCACCACCCGGGCTGGCAAGGTGCCAAACACTTCCGATCACCCGACCTGCGCCACCGGGGCAACGCTGGGTACCGTGGGGACGGCGAGCGGCACGGAGTCGGGCGTCGAGCGCGGCCGTGGTGGTTCGGCACGCGGCGCTGCGCGCCCGCCTGGTCCTGGTTGGTGCCCCGCGGGCCCACGACAGGCCCGAGAACCGCTCCCCGGGGCTCCCGCCGCTCGGACGGGGGCGGCGCCAGGTGCGGGGCTCTCATGGGCCGTCGGTGGCGTGTGCCGGGGAGGCGGCATGCTGGATACGCCATCGATGACCACCATGACCCGGGGCCACGCTGGCGCGGTCGTGGGTTGACCGGGCGGTGGCCGGCAGTCGACAGCCGGATGCCCGCCGCGACGAGCCGGCATCGAAGCCGGATGATGTAGGCGGGCGGTTCTACCCGGGAGCCTCGACGCGACCGGACAACAACCACCACCAACGGCGAGGCCCGCCGTTGGAACGACGTAGTCACTGGGGGTAGAACGTGGATCCGACGCCTTCGGCCGGCGGCACGGTGAGCTCCGGCGGTGTCCACGGTGGCGGGCTGCGCGATGTCGTGCAGCTCACCCTCCCGGCCGCGAGCGCGTACCTGACGGTCCTGCGCACCGCGACGGCATCCCTCGCCGCCCGGCTGGATTTCACCCTCGACGACATCGAGGACCTGCGGATCGCCGTGGACGAGGCCTCCGCGCTGCTCCTGGTGTCGGCCGTGCCCGGCTCGGCGCTGGAGTGCGTGTTCGCGCTCTCGCCTGGCGTGATGCGGGTCACAGTCTCGGTGGACAGCCTGGACGGCGAACCGCCGTCGAAGGACACCTTCGCCTGGACCGTTCTGGACGCACTCGCCGGTGAGGTGTCCAGCTCGACCGGCCCCGGTCAGCGGGTGACCATCGAGCTGGCGAAACGACAGGGCGCCCGCGCCGACCTCGGCGAGCCGCCGGCGGGCCACGTGCGCAGCCGCAGCGCCGAATCGACCGAGCTTGGCCAGGGTGCGAAGCTCGGTGCCGTGGGAACGTCATGACGTCGCCAGGACGTACCCCGACCACCCCGCGCGACCGGGTGCCGGCCCTGAGCCAGCGCGCCGGCGGGCCGGACGAGGCGCTTGCCGACCCGCCCGAGTCCGCGAGCGCGCGGCCTCCGCGGCCCCAGCCTCCCCGCGGCGACGCCGAGACGGCCATGCTGGCGAGCCAGACGCCGCCCAGGGCCGGTGAGGACGACCTCAAGCCCGAGGATGCCGTGACCGACACCGGAACCGAGCGGCCCGGCGTGGACGAGCCCAAGGGCGAGACACCCGAAGCCCCGGAGCGGGACGAGCACACGCCGGACCGGACCAGCTCCCCCGACCGGGCGCACGCGCGCGTGTTGTTCGCCCGGCTGGCCGAGCTGCCCGAAGGGGACAGCGAGCGATCGCAGATCCGTGACCAGCTGGTCCGGATGCACCTGCCGCTCGTCGAGTACCTCGCCCGCCGGTTCCGCAACCGCGGCGAGCCGCTGGACGACCTCGTCCAGGTCGCCACCATCGGCCTGATCAAGTCGGTCGACCGGTTCGACCCGGAGCGCGGCGTCGAGTTCTCGACCTACGCGACGCCGACCATCGTCGGCGAGATCAAGCGGCACTTCCGGGACAAGGGCTGGGCGATCCGGGTTCCGCGGCGGCTGCAGGAGCTCAAGCTGTCGCTGACGAAGGCGACCTCGGAGCTGTCCCAGTCGCTCGGCCGGTCACCGACGGTCGCCGAGATCGCCGCCCACCTCGAGATGAGCGAGGAGGAGGTGCTCGAAGGGCTAGAGTCGGCCAACGCGTACTCGGCTGTCTCGCTCGACGCACCCGACTCCGGCGACGACGAGTCGCCGGCCGTCGCGGACACGCTCGGCGTCCAGGACGAGTCCCTGGAGGGCGTGGAGTACCGCGAGTCGCTCAAGCCACTGCTGGAGAAGCTTCCGCCGCGCGAGAAGCGCATTCTGCTACTGCGTTTCTTCGGGAACATGACCCAGTCCCAGATCGCCACGGAGCTGGGGATCTCCCAGATGCACGTCTCGCGCCTGCTCGCGCGCACCCTGGCCCAGCTGCGCCGCGGTCTCCTCGAGGACGGTTAGGGCCAGCGCGCCGGGGTTCCTGCCGGATCGCGGAGCCGGGGTCCCTGCCGGATCGCGGAGCCGGGGTCCCTGCCGGATCGCGGAGCCGGGGTCCCTGCCGGATCGCGGAGCCGGGGTCCCTGCCGGATCGCGGAGCCGGGGTCCCTGCCGGATCGCGGAGCGATCTGGGAGGTCTGCTGGGAGGTCTGCTGGGAGGTCCCGGACGCTCCCGCCAGCCCGTGTTCAGGGCCTTGCGGGCTCAGGCCTTGGGGTCGCGGTCGGAGGAGCGGCGCAGCCCTGCGACCGCCAGAGCGAGAAGGACCGCCACGGCGACCACCAGCAGCGGGATGCCATAGGCGTAGAGACCATTCTGGATCATCGCGGCGCCGACCGGCACACACAGCAGCTGGATGACGATGACCGGGGACTTCGTCGCGGCGCGGTTGACCACGAGCGTGCGGGCGAGTACCAACACCACGAGTCCGCACCCGAGCGACAGCACACCACCGAACTCCGCGCGAGCAAGGTCGTCAATGCCGTTCCCGAAGCCCCGTATGACCTGGAAAGCGCCCAGGCCCACGAGCAGCAGGCCCTCGGCCGCTACCAGCGCCGCGGCCACCGTCAGCGCGGGCGGAGCCGCCGCCAGCGCGGTCGCTGTCTCGCGTGCCCAGGCTCCCGGTCGAGCACCCGGCGTCTCGCCACTTCCCATGGCGTTGACCTTACGGCGCCGCCCCCAGGCCGATTCCGCTCACATGCCCCGCGGCCGGTCCGCATGGTGTGAGGCGAGGGCAGAACGACGGTTCTGCCGCTCCGTTGCCACCAGGTGACGCAGACGCGTCTATCAAGCAACAGCACGCTCCGTTTCACGCCTTGGCGACATTCCGATACTTCGCTGTCATTGTGAGACATTCCGCATGCCGGCGCCGGAAAGCGGCAGGGTACTACCGTGGTGAGCATGCGAGGGCTCCTGGTCGTCAATCCCGCCGCGACGACGACCACGGAACGGGTCCGCGACGTCCTCGTCACGGCCCTGTCCGCCGACGTCGCCGTCGAGACCGTCATCACCAAGGGACGCGGGCACGCGGCCGAGCTCGGCCAGCGTGCGTCCGAGACCGGTGTCGACGTGGTCATCGCCCTCGGTGGCGACGGCACGGTGAACGAGGTCGTCAACGGCCTTCTCCACGGCGGGCCGAGGCCGGACGCGCCGGCGCTCGCCGTCGTTCCCGGCGGCAGCACCAACGTGTTCGCCAGAGCGCTCGGCTACTCCGCGTCCCCCGTCGAGGCGACCGGGGAACTGCTGGCCAACCTGCGCGACGGCAGGACCCGACTGGTCGGCCTCGGCCATGCCCGCTGGGCCGGCGAGGCACGCTGGTTCACGTTCTGCGCGGGGATGGGGCTGGACGCCGAGGTCGTCGGCAGGGTCGAGCGCAGGCGCTCGGGCGGGCGGCCGAACAGCGCCGGGCTGTTCCTTCGCAGCGCGGTGGCGCGGTACGGCCGCGGCATCGGCCGCGACCGGGTAGGCATCAACCTCGAGCTCGAGGCGGGGCCGGAGATACCCAGGACCGCCGCGGAGACCCAGGACGGCGCTGAGGAGAGCGCGGCCACGCCGGACCGCGAGGTGACGGTCGCCATCGTCTGCAACGCGGTCCCGTGGACCTATCTGGGCGGCATGCCGGTTCGCGCCTGCCCTGAGGCGTCGTTCGACACCGGCCTGGACCTGCTGGGGCTGCGCAGGGCGCGCCTGTCGAGCCTGCTGCGCACCACCGGGCAGATGCTCGCCGGCGACCGTGGCCCGCACGGCCGCAACGTGGTCCTCGAGCACGACCTGACCAGGATCCGGATGACCGCGGCACCCACCGCCCCCTTCCAGATGGACGGCGAGTACCTCGGCGAGCACGCCGAGGTCGAGCTGACCGCCCACCCCCAGGCCCTGCGTGTGATCGCGGCTGTATAGCTGTATTTCTGGTTCGCTCCGTGCGGGCGGCGCGCTCCGGCCCCGTACTCGCTTCGCTCCCACGGGACCTCCGCGCGCCGTCCTCCTCCGCGAGGCGCGCCTCCGCGCCGCACGGTCGCCCGCCGCTGAACGTCACCCATCCGAAGCATGCCCATCCGTCGGGCCACTTCGCTGCGCTCGTGGAGCGCCTAACACGGTGACGAGTCGAGCAATCCATACCCATCAGGCGCGAAGACCGTCCCACGAGCGAAGCGAAGTGCCCATACGAACGCCGTGGTCTCGGGTTGGTGACGTCCCAACGCAAGGTCACCGTGCTGGCGCGGAGGCGTGCCTCCGCGGAGGCCCGGCCACGGAGCGAAGCGAACGTGGTTGGGCCGCAGCGGAGGTCGCCGCAGCGCCCGTGAGCGCAGGAGGACGGCGCGCGGAGGTCCCGTGGGAGCGAAGCGAGTACGGGGCCGGAGCGCGCCGCCCGCACGGAGCGAACCATGACAACCTTCCCGCCCAACCCCGGCCGACCTCAGTCCAGTCCCCGACCCGGGGTTGTCACGAGCTTGCGGTCAGGGCGACGGTGGGGCGGGGCGCAGGGCGCGGACGGCGCCGGCCGGGTCGTCGCAGATGATGCCGTCGACGCCCGCGTCGCGCAGGCGCAGCGCCGCCCGCTCGTTGGTCACGGTCCAGGTGACCAGCCGGATCCCAGCCGCGCGGGCACGTTCGGCCGCGTCGGCGGCGGCGAGCACAGCCGAGGTGTGGGCATGCAGTTCGGCGTGCCCGGCGGAGCGCACGTAGGACAGGCCGCCGCTCACCGACATCCTCGGCATGGTCAGGAACGCCGTACGCACCCCCACGCCGCTGCCTCGCACCTGCTCGATCGCGAACCAGTCGAACGACGACACGGTCACCCCGGCACCGGGCCCGGTCAGCCCGCGGGCGCGCAGCAGCTCGACCAGCGCCTGCGCGGACCGCTCGCGGGGGGCATCGAAATCCGGCTGGCCGGGCTGGTTCTTGATCTCTATGATGATCCGTCCCCGGCCGCTCCAGGCGTCCAGCACATCATGCAGCGTCGGTATGCCCCTGGCCGCCAAGTCGGCGGTGGGCCGACGGATCACCGCCCGGCCCCCGAGCCGGGGCAGCCGCGCGTCGTGGACGCAGACGAGATCGCCGTCGGCGGTGCGCCGGATGTCGATCTCGATCCCGTCCGCCCCGGCCGCTAACGCCGCGTCGACCGCCGCGGCCGTATTCTCGGGCCCGGGGCTCCGGCTGCCGCGATGCCCCAGTACCTCCATGCGGCCTCCCCAGCGATCCGCCACCAGACCATGTCCCGGAGCCATCCTGCACCGGACGCGCCGTTTCTGCTCAGTAGGCAGATCGGTGGAGACCGCCACACCTCGCCACCGCGCCCGCCCGCACGCCCCTCGGCCGCCCGGCCTGACGCGGGCACCGCACAGGAAATGAGCGCGGAGCAGGACGGGCGCTGGCGCGGCCCGACGAGGCCGGCTGGGTCACCGGAGGCCACCTCGGTACCGCGGCCCGGCGCAGCGGGCGGGATGCCTAGTTGGCATGGTGGATCGGCGGGTGACAGGGCATGGCCTGGTCGGACTATCCGGACAAGACCCGGCTGATGGAGCCAACTGCCCATGGCCACCAGGCATCCAGACAGCCCGGACTAGTCATCCGGAGCGCAGCCGATCGTGGTCCGTCCGTGTCCTTAACGGACAAGTGCAGGCCAGAGATGGTGTGAACGCGGTTGCAGGTTCTTGCGCCCCTGCCGGTTCCGGTGGGAGGGTGGCGAATGTCCGAGGTGGATGGACCACATACACCCGGGCGCACTCCTGCACGCAGTTGACTAGACGACACCCGGGGTCGCGACGAGAACGGGGCTCGCCGCGTGGTCACGTCTCGTGACGCAACCCTAGGAGTCAGTCGAGCGTCTCTTGTGCAGAGTCGCCCGCTACGACAGAGGGAGTAGGACGCATGGACTGGCGCCACAGAGCGCTCTGCCGTGACGAGGACCCCGAGCTTTTCTTCCCAATCGGGACCACCGGGCCTGCTGAGCGCCAGATCGACGAAGCCAAAGCCGTATGCCGACGCTGTGCCGTGACCTCCGACTGCCTGAACTGGGCACTGGAGACCGGCCAGGACGCTGGCGTCTGGGGTGGCCTGAGCGAGGACGAACGGCGCGCCCTGAAGCGGCAGGTGCTGCGAGTCCGCACCGCCTGACCGGCGGTGCCTCCGGCCGAGGACCGGTGATCGGTCCACTGCGCGCCGGGATCGCACACCAGCTGCGTCTGAGGGGTCATCCCTCCCCGTGAGTTCGTGCGACTCTCGACGCACGGGTCCGCGGGCCAGCGGCCAACAACGCCACTACCTGGCCATATATCGCAGAAATCGCTGGCCGACGCGACGCGTGGCTCAGCGATAGTTGCATCCGTGCCCATGTCACGGAGCGCGCCCAGTCGGTGCGCCTCCGACCACGGCACTCTCGGCCGTTCTGTCCGTATGGCCGCCGCCTCCGGCTGGCGCGCCATGGACGGAACGGCCGATGCTGTTTTTGGGGCCTGGACGGCCCAAAAACTCGAGGGCCTTGGTCCGGGGCTGGCGGACGCTTCCGACTTGGCGCTCGTCAGGGTCGGTGCGACGGTTGCGTTGCGTGGGGCGGCCTGGACGGCCGCGGTTCCGGCTGTGGCCGAGTCGCGCTGACCGGTGACCGAGCCCGAGTTGGCGTGCCTACGGCCCGACGCAAGAGCTGCGTTGCGGGAGGCGGCCTGGACGGCCGCGGGCACGGTGGTGGCCAAGTCGCGCTGACCGGTAACCGAGCCCGAGTTGGCGTGCCTACGGCCCGACGCAAGAGCTGCGTTGCGGGGGGCGGCCTGGACGGCCGCGGTTCCGGCTGGGGTCAGGGCGTGCTGACCGGTGGCCGGAGTCGACTCGGCGCCCCGAGAGCGGGGCGTCACCTCAACCGGCATGAAGTGAGACGCAGCGTGAGCGCTCGATGGGCGCTCACTGAGGGCACACTCCACGAGTCCGGTAATACCCGCCTTCCAGCGCCCCAAACACTCAACCTGAAGAAAGTGGGATCGAGAGCAACGCCTCGGTCCCCCGCTCGGCGCCCGCCTGCAGGCGGATGGTGCCCTGCATCTCCCCGAGCACGAGCTGACGGACGATCTGCAGGCCGAGGCGCGGCGAATGCTCCAGCTGGAAGTCGTCCGGCAGGCCTGCGCCGTCGTCGGCGACCACGACATCGAGCCGGCTGGCCGTGCGCCGTACCCGGATCTCGATCGAGCCCGCCGAACCATCGAACGCATGTTCGACAGCATTCTGCAAAATCTCGGAGAGGACAAGGGCCAACGGCGTGGCGAGCGCACCCGAGAGCATGCCGAACGAGCCGACCCGCCGTGTCGTCGCCCGCGTCCCGGTGGTCGCGAGGTCGACCGTGACGGAGGTGATCTGGTCGGCGATCTCGTCGAACGGGACCGACTCCCCCAACGTCTGCGAGAGCGTCTCGTGCACCAGCGCGATCGACGTCACCCTGCGGACCGACTCCCGCAGCGCGTCCCTGGCCTCGTCGACCTTCGTGCGGCGCATCTGCAGCCGCAGCAGCGCCGCCACCGTCTGCAGGTTGTTCTTCACCCGGTGGTGGATCTCCCGGATGGTGGCGTCCTTGCTCAGCAGCTGCGCCTCCCGGCGGCGCAGCTCGGAGACGTCGCGCACCAGGACCAGGACCTCCCTGGTCTGCCCGGGGAACAACGGAATCGCGCGCAGCAGCACCACAGTGCTACCGACCGCGAGCTCGACCTCCACGGGCCGGCGCCGGCCGATCGCGTGCCACACCGCGGGAGTGGTCGCCGGCAGGCTGAGCGCCCGGTGCACCGAACGCAGGTCCTCACCGGTGACGTTGCCGGTGTAGCCGAGCCGGCGGTAGGCCGACAGCGCGTTCGGGCTCGCGAAGATGACCTTGCCAGCGCCGTCGAGGCGGACCATCCCGTCGCCCACCCGAGGCGCTTCCGGGAGCTCGGCGGAGCTGCCCCGGAACGGGAACAGCCCCTCAGCGACCATCAGGGCCAGGTTGTTGGCGCACTGCAGGTAGGCGGACTCCAGCGCGCTCGGGGTGCGGGTGGTCGCGAGGTTGGTGTCCCGGGCAAGCACGGCGATCACCCGGTTACCGTGCCGGACCGGGATGGCCTCGGTCCGCACCGGAACGCCGCCGTCCCACTCGGGCTCGCCCTCCCGGGCGATCCGGTGCTCTCGCCACGCGTTGCGTACCACCCAGCGATTGATGACGACGCTGCCGACCTCGTCGTTGTGATACGCCGTCGGGCCAGTGGTCGGGCGCACCTGGGCGACGACGAGGAACTCCGCGTGCCCGACCTTGGCCGCCCGCTGGCTCGAGGTACGGCTGGGAACCAGCAGGAGCAGGTCCGCGAAGGAGAGATCGGCCAGCAACGCCCAGTCGGCGACGAGCGCGTGTAGCTGGTCGATGTCGTCGTCGTTCAGGTCGGTGCTCGCGCGCAGCATGTCGGCCAGGGTTCCCACGGCAGGCAGACTGCCAGACGAAGCTGCCTCCTGAACAATCTCGGTGCCCCGAGGGCCCCTGTCCGCCTCCGCCTGGTGCCTGGGCGCGCGGCCTGCCCCCAGGCCCACAGCGCGTCCGAGGCAGTACATGCCAGGCGAACCAGAGCCTCCGAGCCAAACGGCCCAAGCAGCGTGGCCCACGGCCGGCCCTGGCCCGCAACCAGCGCTCCACATGGGGCAGCCGTACAAGCGCGCCAGGCGATTCCTGGCTCACAGCGCCAAGGGCCGTAGCCAGAACGCCGTCATACAGTCGCGACGTGACCGTGGACCAGCGACTTTCCGCCCCGCCCGCCCCACTCGCCTGGCTGGACGCGAACGCGCGGGCCCGACGCGAGGCCGGGCTGCGCCGGTCGGTACGGCCCCGGCCCGCGCTGGACGACCAGGTGCGCGTCGACCTGGCTGGCAACGACTACCTGGGCCTCTCCAGGCACCCGGCCGTGATCGAGGCCGGTGTCGAGGCGCTGCGGATCTGGGGTGCCGGCTCCACCGGCAGCAGGCTGGTGACCGGGTCGACGGCGCTGCACGCCGAGCTGGAGGACGCGCTCGCCGCGCACACCGGGTTCGCGGCGGCCCTGGTCTTCGCCTCCGGATACGCCGCGAACCTCGGCGTCGTCACCGCGCTCGTCGGGGCGGGCGACCTGATCGTCTCCGACGAGCGAAACCACGCCTCGATCGTCGACGCCTGCCGGCTGTCCCGCGCCGACGTCGCGATCGTGCCGCACCTGGACGTCGCCGCCGTCGACGGCGCCCTGACGCACCGGCGGTACCGGCGGGCTCTCGTCGTCACCGACTCGGTCTTCTCCGCCGACGGTGACCTCGCGCCCCTGGCCGAGCTGCACCAGGCCGCCCGCCGTCACGGCGCGGTGCTGCTGCTGGACGAGGCGCATGCCCTCGGCGTCGTCGGCCCCGGCGGGCGGGGCGCGGCCGCCGCTACCGGCCTCGCCGGTGAGCCGGACGTCATAGCCACCGTCACCATGTCCAAGTCCCTGGGCAGCCAGGGCGGCGCCGTGCTGGGGCCGGTCGAGGTACGCGACCACCTGATCGACACGTCCCGCACCTTCATCTTCGACACCGGCCTCGCGCCCGCGGCGGCCGGCGCCGCGCTAGGTGCCCTGCGGCTCCTGGCGGCCGACCCCGGCCTGGCCACCCGCAGCCGGGCCAGGGCGGCGGAGCTGGCACGTCTCGCCGGCGCGCCAGCGCCCGCCGCGGCCGTGGTCTCCGTCGTGCTCGGCGCGCCCGAGCGGGCGGTCGCGGCCGCCGCGGCCTGTCGGGAGCGGGGCGTGGCCGTCGGCTGTTTCCGTCCTCCGACGGTGCCGCCGGGGACCAGCCGGCTGCGGCTGTCCGCGCGCGCCGACCTCACCGACGACGACGTGGCCCTGTTCGCGAGCGCGCTCGCCGGGGCACTGCGCGCCGCCGACGGCGCCGTCAGGCCGGAGACCGGGACATGAGCATCCTCGTCGTCACCGGTACGGGTACGGAGGTTGGCAAGACCGTCGTCACGGCGGCGGTGGCGGCGTTGGCACGCGGCCGGGGCGCACCGGTGACGGTGGTCAAGCCGGCGCAGACCGGCGTCGGGCCGGGCGAGCTCGGCGACGCCGACCTGGTCCGCGACCTGACGGGCGTCAGCGAGGTGCACGAGCTCGCCCGCTACCCGGAGCCGCTCGCTCCGGCGACCGCGGCCCGGCGCGCGGGGCTTCCCCCCCTCGACCTGGTTGCCGCGGCTGACACGGTGACCAGGCTGGCGGCCGATCACCGGCTCGTGCTCGTAGAAGGGGCGGGCGGGCTGCTGGTCCGCTACGACGACGACGGCCGTACGCTCGCCGACCTGGCCCGGCTGCTCCGGGCGCCGGTGCTCGTGGTCACCCGGCCGGCACTGGGCACCTTGAACGACACCGCACTCACGCTGGAGGCGCTGGCGCACCGCGGCCTGGAACCGGCCGGTGTGGTCATCGGCAGCTGGCCGGCGGACCCGGGCCTCGCCGAACGAGCCAACCTCGCCGATCTGGAGACGGTCGCCGGCCGGCCGCTCGCCGGTGTGCTCCCGGCCGGGGCGGGCCTGCTCGACCGTGTGGGGTTCCGCGAGCTCGCCCGACGGTCGCTAGCCCCGTCCCTCGGTGGGACGTTCGACCCCGCCGCCTTCCGCGCCCTGCACAGCCCCCCATCCCTGCCCCGGTCCGCGGGCTGGCCGGGCTCGGCGGCCACGCGTTTGGCATCCGGCTCGCTCAGCGACCCGTCGCGGGCCTCGTGACGGCCTGCCGGAGCTCCGGACGCCTTGGGTCTGGAACAGACTCCGGCGACGCCACGGAGGGGCCAGACCGGAAGCACGGAACGGTAGGGCTCGCCGCGGCGACGTGCCAGATACCACGTCCGTCAGGCGCGCGCCGCGGGCGGCCTGAGTTCGACAATGAGCGGGCGTGTGGTGACGAACGCGGCGATGCCCGCTCACCCGACGGCTCTGATGCTAGGAATGGGCCTTCAGGCGCGCGCGGCTTCGCCGCTGTCGCGTGCCCTTCGGCCATGAACGCTAGAAAGCGCCTCCGGGCGCGCGAGGCTTCGCCATCGTCGCGTGCCCTTCGGCCATGAACGCTAGAAAGCGCCTCCGGGCGCGCGAGGCTTCGCCATCGTCGCGCGCCCTTCGGCCATGGACTCGATGATGACGCCACTGTCCCCGATGCCGGTTTCGGCGGCTGGAGCGAACGAAGTGACCCCACCCGTGACCACCATCAGTCCGGCTGTCCTGCCGGCGGACGCCGCCGGACTGCTCGCCACCGCCCGCCAGCAGGTCCTTCTCGAGGGCCGGGGCCTGGACGAGCGGCAGGTGCTGGCCGTGCTCGAGCTGGCGGACGAGGCGCTGCCGGAGCTGCTCGCGCTCGCGCACGAGGTGCGGATGCGCTGGTGCGGCCCCGAGGTCGAGGTGGAGGGCATCGTCAGCCTCAAGACGGGTGGCTGCCCGGAGGACTGCCACTTCTGCTCGCAGTCCGGCAAGTTCGAATCGCCGGTCCGCTCTGCCTGGCTGGACGTGCCGAGCCTGGTCGAGGCCGCCAAGGCGACCGCCGCGACCGGCGCGACCGAGTTCTGCATCGTCGCGGCGGTACGCGGGCCGGACACCCGGCTGATGACCCAGGTCCGCGAGGGCGTGGCGGCGATCCGCGCCGCCGTCGACATCAACGTCGCCTGCTCGCTGGGGATGCTCACCCAGGAGCAGGTCGACGAACTGGTCGCGATGGGCGTGCATCGCTACAACCACAACCTCGAGACGGCCCGCTCGCACTTCCCGAACGTCGTCACCACCCACAGCTGGGACGAGCGGCTCGACACCTGCCGGATGGTCCGCGCGGCCGGGATGGAACTGTGCTGCGGCGCGATCATCGGCGTCGGCGAGAGCCTCGCGCAGCGCGCGGAGCTCGCCGCGCAGCTCGCGGCGCTGGAACCGGACGAGGTACCGCTGAACTTCCTCAACCCGCGGCCGGGCACGCCGTTCGGTGACCTGCCCCCCGTCGAGCCGCGCGAGGCGCTGCGCACGATCGCGGCATTCCGCCTGGCGATGCCGCGCACGATCCTGCGCTACGCGGGCGGCCGGGAGATCACCCTCGGCGACCTGGCAGACAAGGGCATGCTCGGCGGGATCAACGCCGTCATCGTCGGCAACTACCTGACGACCCTCGGGCAGTCCCCCGACGTCGACCTCGCCATGCTCGACCGCCTGTCGATGCCGATCAAGTCACTGCAGGCGACGCTGTAGAGGCGGCGGCGGCGCGGCGGCGAAGCGAGCCCGAGGCGCTGTACCGGTGTCCAGACGACCGCGGAGGAACCAGACAGTGACGAGGAACGAGGACCAGGTGGCAGGCCCCCACGACGGCCCTTCGCCGTACCGAGCAGGAGCGGTTCAGGTCGCGCCGGTCGGCTACTGCGACCGCTGCGGCGAGCCGGCGGCCACGGGCTCCCATGATCGCTGCGCGGCGGCGCGCGCGCTGGAACCACCGCGCTACTGCCCCACCTGCCGGCGCAGGCTGGTCGTCCAGGTCGTTCCCACCGGCTGGACGGCTCGCTGCGCGGAACACGGCGTCACCGCCAGCTGACGAGCGGCCGCGGGCGGGGATCCACCGAGGACCCCAGCCCGCGGCGGAGGCCGCCCATGCCCTCAGGCCGGGGTCGGCTCCACGATCGCGATGAGGTCGCCGTCCTGGACGACGTCGCCCTCCCGGACGGCGATCTCGGCCACCGTGCCGCCGTCCTCGCTGATGACCGGGATCTCCATCTTCATCGAGTCGAGGATCACCAACGCGTCTCCGGCGCCGACAGGGTCTCCCACCCCCACGACGACCTTCCAGACGTTCGCCACCATCTCGGCGCGGACTTCCTCGGCCATGGTCATCCCTTCGGGGGGCACAGTGCGCGTCGCGCACATCACCAGAGATCCGGCAGCTGACCGGGCCGCCCACGTCACCGGCTCTCCGGTCCGTCTGCCAGCGTAGTCGGCTGACGCCGCTAGACCGTTTCAGGCGTCGGATGTCGCGGAGCGCCATCGCAAAACCGCTTCGCGGCGAGCCCAGCCGGCGTGGCGAAGGTCGGGCGGGACCCCACGGAAGCGGTGGAAGTGCCTTGGCTTGCAAACTACAGGTGTGTTCGTTCTTCTCGTCCTCGCCCTGCTGATCGGCCTGCTGGTCGCCCGACTGCGCGGAGGGACCCTCGACGCCCTGGGACGCATCCGGGTACGGCTCGGCTGGCTCGCCGCGGGCATCGTCCTGGCGCTGGTCATCGCCGCGCTTGTGGACAGCGCCCGGACCGTGGGCTGGATCGCCGCCGCCGCACTCGCCGCTGCCCTGACCGCGGCGAACCGGCGGGTTCCCGGACTATTCCTGCTGTTCTTCGGGCTGGCGCTGAATGCGGCGGTGATCGGCGCGAACCATGGCCAGATGCCGGTCTCGACGGCGGCGATCAGCTCGGCCGGGGTTGAGCGGGACGATGTGGCGTCCTCGCGGTACTACACGCTCGCGGGCGACGACACCCGGCTGCGTGTGCTCGGCGACGTGATCCCGTTTCCCTTCTGGGTGGCTCCGTCGGTGCTCAGCGCCGGGGACGTGCTGATCGTGTCCGGCGTGGCGCTGTTCGCGGGGCTCGCGCCCGTACGGGCGAACCGGACGCTGCGCGCCCGAGGGGCCGAACGCGCCCGCCGGCGCCGCCAGCGGCAGCGAGCCACGGCGACGACCGACGAAGACGGCTCGGCCGACGACGCGGACGCGGACGCTCGGGGAGACCGCGACGGCTCCCCCGCCGCCACTCGCCGGCCCCGTCGACCGACGGCGGCCCTGCCCGCCGGGCGCCCGGCGGACGCGTCCTCCTCCTCGGGAACGTCCACCGCCACGTCCGTCACGAAGGAACCCGGCCGCGGGACCGGCCCGTGATCAGGCGGGTCCCCAGCCTGCCGCACCCACCCCGGGCTACATTGTCGGACGCGAAGCGTTCGACGGCGGGCGCACTGCGCCCGCCGCCCAAGGCGGCGACAGGCAAGGGAAGGAGGTCGCGGCATGGCGAAGAAGAAGCGTAAGCGGCGCGCCCGCGCGAAGAGCAAGGCCAACCACGGCAAGCGCCCCAACACCTGACAGACGCCCCCCATCGGCCCGCAGTGCGGCCCTCATGGGGGTTCCCACCGCCTGGCCGCCGAGCGGGCACAAGCGTCAAGCGTTGCTCGACGGCCGGCCGGTTGGGAAGCGCGGTGCCCGTAGGCCCAGCAGGGGCGCCAAGGCCGCCGCTGGCAGGCCGGCTGGGCCTGGCGGTGCCCGTAAGGCCCAGCAGGGGCGCGCTCCGCGGCCGGAGCCGCCAGCCCAGCCGGCTCGCCGATGGATGATCATGCCGGCGCTGTCATACGCCTCGACTCGACCCGGGCAGAAACCCGGGGAGGGCGTTCAGCGGCCGAAGGCGGCCCGGCACCGGCAGCGCTCCGCGCGGCGCCTGGCTGCCCTACTCGGCGCTCAGCTCACTGGTGGTCGCGTCGGCCTCGACCCGCGCGGCGCGCAGGCGGACCAGCAGGTTGGCGCGCAGTGAGTCGGGGGCCCGGTCGCCGCCGCACTTGCGCGCCACCAGCAGCTTCACCTCGTGCTCGACGCCGAACTCGCGCAGGCACGGCGAGCACTCGTCGAGGTGGGCGCGGATCAGGTTCTGCTGGGTCCCGTCGCACTCTCCGTCGAGGTACAGAAAGACCGCGTCGAGAACCTTGCGGCAGTCGATGTCGTGCGGGTGGCCGCAGCTCACGAGGCACCGCCCTCGTTCCCAGGGGAGCCGGCGGGAACCAGCCCGCGCTCCCTGGCGTACTGCTCCAGCGACTTGCGCAGGCCGCGCCGGCCTCGATGCAGCCGGGACATCACCGTGCCGATGGGCGTGCCCATGATCTCGGCGATCTCCTTGTAGGCGAAACCCTCCACGTCGGCCAGGTAGACGGCCATCCGGAAGTCCTCGGGGAGCGCTTGGAGCGCTTCCTTGATGTCGCTGTCTGGCAGGTGCTCGAGCGCCTCCATCTCTGCGCTCTTGAGACCCGTCGAGGTGTGCGACTCCGCCTCCGCGAGCTGCCAGTCCTCGACCTGCTCGGTCGGGCTCTGGAGCGGCTGGCGCTGGCGCTTCCGGTAGTTGTTGATGAAGGTGTTGGTGAGGATGCGGTACAGCCAGGCCTTGAGGTTCGTGCCCTCCTGGAACTGGTGGAAGGCCGCGAACGCCTTGACGAAGGTCTCCTGAACAAGATCTTCGGCATCCGCCGGGTTGCGCGTCATCCGCAGCGCGGCCGCGTACAGCTGGTCGAGGTAGGGAAGGGCGTCACGCTCGAATCGCGCGCCCCGCTCCTCGGTGGTCTCGTCGACCAGGATCACTCCCTCACCGCTCGGGTGGCCCGGGAGGCGGTCCTCCCCGGCCGACGTCGCGGGCCCCCGGGAAGCTGACTGAACGTCAACAACCGTGCTGGTCCGCCGGCCGCCCGCCGTCGTCGCCGTCGTCGCGATGTCGCCGGCCGCCGACGGATTCTCGTCCGTCGTGCCTTCGCCCGCCGGGACGTCGCCCTTCAGGGCCTCACGGCCCGCCACGTCTTCCCATCGCGTGATCGGCTGCGCCGAACGGCTGTCACTGGCCTTCCGTGGTGACGATACCCCGCTCAGCGGAGGTACGCCCGTCCACGAGCCGACCTCGCGGGCCGCCCATGGGCCTGTACCGCCGATCATCCCCGCCGGGGCGGCAGGCCGGCGCAGCTGGCTCTCAGACGTCAATCTGACCTCCGTGACCTTGGCTTCCGTCTCAGCCAACCACCTGGCCGTCTTCGGGATTCCCCAGGTCCACCGGACCCGGATTCCTGAGCGACCGCTCAGGGTGGATCCCTATCCCTGGAGCGGATCCCTGGACAGGCCCGAGGAATTCCTGACCGGGCGGGCCGGAGGCCTCCGGGCCTCCTTAGGACTCGCCGTCGTCCGGGCGGCGCTTCGGCCGGACCGGCCGTCACGGCCACGACGGGCCTGGACAGGCCTGGTCGGGACCACCGGTCGAAGGCGGGCCTGGGAAAGCTACGAGACCGGCCTCCCCGAGCCGCCGGCGGGCGAGGAGGGCACGTCCAGCCGCTGCAGCAGCCAGGTCGCCCCGAGCATGGCGGCTTCCTCGATCACCTCTTCGGCGGCACGGCAATCCCGGACCCTGACCTTGAACGAGTGGTCGGCGCCGGCCACGACGACCACCTCGACGCCGCGCCGCGGATCGGGCTCTGGCCTGCCGAAGGAGTCTCGTTCTCCCTGGACGACGCGCACCGGCACGCCGGCGCCGGACAGCTCCACCTGGCGCGAGGGCCGGTCGCGAGCAGGGGTCCCCGGGCTCTCGCGAAGCGATGGCCGGGGGGCAGCAGGGGTCCCCGGGCTCTCGCGAAGCGATGGCCGGGGGGGCGGTGGGTTCAGCGGGAACCCGAGCGCCAGCACCGCACGAGCCCCGACCGCCCTCGCGGTGCGCACCGCGACCCGGGAACCCATGGACGCGCCCGCCAACGCGAGCCGGCGCGGCGCGCCCTCGGCGGGCGGCGCACCCCCGGTCAGCGCCGCGACGGCGGCCATGAGCACGGCGTCGAGGCGCGCCGGGCGGTCGGGCGCCTTGCGGCCGGCGACCCGGTAGGGCATCTCCAGCCGGCCGACGGTGACGCCCGCGACGACGAGCAGCTCGGTCAGGCGCCGCAGCAGCGGCGTGTCGGTGCCGGACCCGGCGCCATGCAGCAGCACCACCACCGGTGTGCCATCGGTGCCGCCGGCCGCGCCGCCGGCACTGGCGGCCAGCTGCTGGCCAACACCGGGAACCACGAGCAGCCGTCCGCCGTCCACAGAAACAGGGGTTTGCGCGGCGGCGGATGTGGCCATAGCGATCTGGGTGGCTGGACCTGCCAGCCGACCTCCCGGCAGACCTCCCGGATCAGCCTCGCCGATCGAGGAGGAACCCCGGATTCCGCCGCTCTGGGAGCAACCTCGGGGCGTCGCGCCATCGACGGTTCGAGTCATGAGATCAGGTTGTGCTGTGAGCCCCACCGAAGCCCTCCCCGCGACATCACGGGCGGTCCCGCCGCCCGTGCACTGCGCGGCAGGAGGAAGGATGACCGCAAACCCTCCGACGTTTGAGGCTTCCGCCCCTGGTCTGTGACATGCCTCGCATCGCGGCCCTTCGAAGGGTAGGAATGGTTCATGCTTTCTGGTCCCGGCGCCGATCCTGAGCTTGGTGATCCGGAGTTTCGTCGCCCCCTCGCACCCACCGTGGTCTGCGAGGCGCCCGCGGGCAGCGACGACCCCTACTGGTCGTTCTACGACGAGGTCGCCTCGGTCCAGCTGCGCGAGTGGCTGCCGGGCGCGCCGTCAAGGGTGCTCGACGTCTCCGGGCAGCGTGACCGGTTCGCCCGGCAGATGGTGGCGGCCGGTCACCAGGTCATCCGCGTCGTCGGTGACGCCGCCCAGGTCACGAACCTCCCGGCGGACCTCATGGATCGCCGGACTCCCAGATCGCCGGACTCCCAGCAGACCTCCCAGATCGCGGACCTCCCAACAGGTTTCCCGGACCGGCTTCCAGGCCTGCCCGATCGGCTTCGCCGATCCGGCAGGGATCCCGGCGCCGACCCGGCAGGAACCCTGGCACCGGTCTGGGAGGAACCCTGGCACCGATCCGGCGGGGGCGCCGGGCTTCGCCCATCCGGCGGGAGTCCCGGCCTTGGCCGATCCGGTCGGGGCCCCAGGGACTTCGGGGGGCCCAGGGAGCGCGCACGTGGCCAGGCGCCGCCCCTCGGCCGCGGCCGGTCGGTGCCGTCCTCGCAGGCGATGACGAGGACAGCGTCCGGCGCGCGCCGCGCGGGCGAACAGCCCGGCGGGGGTCCGCCTGGTGCGCTGCGCAGCGTGGTGGGCGACGCCCGCAGCCTCGACTGGTTCGCGCCGGCGTCGTTCGACGCGGTGCTGGCCGAGGGACGGGCACTGTCGTTCTGCCTGGCCACCGAGAGCACCCTCGAGGAGATCCACCGGCTGCTGCGGCCGGGCGGCCAGTTGCTGCTGTGCGTCGACTCGCTGCTGCTGGGCCTGGCCCGGCTGGCCGAGCAGCACCGCTGGGCCGAGCTCTCCGACGTGCCACGGGCCGACGTCGTGCTCGTCCCGGCGGAGGACGGCACGATCACCCGGTGCTTCTGGCCCGAGGAGCTCAAGGCCGTGCTGACGAGCGCCGGCCTGGAGGTCGACTGGGTCCGGCCGCGCACCGTGCTGTCCGTCGAGGCGGTGAAGCGGGCGCTGTCAGCGGACATGTCCTCGTTCCCCACTCTGGTTCGCACCGAGGTCGAACTCGCCGCGGAGCGCGAAGGCGAGTCCATCGGTATCCACCTCATCGCCTCCGCGAGAAGACCGAGCTAGATCGCGGCCTGCGCCGATTCGCCCACATTCAGGCGTCGGGCAGCCGTCGAACCCGCGGACCGGCCCGCGAATCAGTGCGGGGGCGAGGGCATGCTAGAGGGCGTGACGACAGCGACACGTGTTCCGGCCGACCCGTGGCCAGCGCCGACCGCGAGCGGTCCGGTGCGGGCCGTGGTGCGGGTGCCCGGCTCGAAGTCCGGGACGAACCGGGCCCTGATCCTGGCCGCGGCGGCGGACGGCGTCTCCAGGCTGCGCGGCGCGCTGCGCTCCCGGGACACGCTGCTCATGGCCGGCGCGCTGCGGGCGCTCGGCATCGAGGTGGACACGGAGTCCTCTCCCGTCGCCATGGGCACGGAATGGGTGGTGCGGGGCGGTCTCGGCTCGCGCTCCGCTGACGGCGGCCCGACCGCGGTCGACTGCGGCAACGCGGGCACCGTCGCCCGCTTCACCCCGGCGCTCGCCGCGCTGACCCGCGGCGACGCGCGCTTCGACGGCGACCCACGGATGCGCGAGCGCCCGCTCACCCCACTGCTCGACGCGCTGCGACGCCTCGGCGCCGCCATCGACGGCGACGCGATGCCGTTCACCATCCATGGCCAGGGCCGCCTCCCCGGTGGCCCGGTGACCGTCGACGCCTCCAGCTCCAGCCAGCTGATCTCCGGCCTCCTGCTGGCCGCGCCGGGCTATGACCGGGGCGTCGAGGTCCGCCACGTCGGCGGCCGGCTGCCCTCCGGCCCGTACCTGGACATGACGGTCGCCGACCTGCGGGCGGCGGGTGCGGCGGTCGAGGTCGTGGCGGCCGCCGCCGGCCAGCCGCCGACCTGGCGGGTGGCGGCCGGCCCGCTGCGCGCCTACGACCGGGCGATCGAGCCGGATCTCAACAGCGCCGCCCCGTTCCTCGCCGCCGCGGTGGCGACCGGCGGGGACGTCCTGATCCCGGACTGGCCCGAGGTCACCACGCAGCCCGGCCGCATGCTGCCCGCTCTGCTGGAGCAGATGGGCGCGCGCGCCGAGCGGACGCCCGCGGGCATGCGCGTGCGCGCCGGCGACGGCCTGCGCGGCCTGGACGCCGACCTCGGTGACGTCGGCGAGGCGGCCCCGGTCCTCACCGCGCTGGCCGTGCTCGCCGACTCGCCGTCCCGCCTGCGCGGGATCGCCCACCTGCGGCTGCAGGAGACCGACCGGCTCGGGGCGCTCGCCGACCAGCTCGGCCGGCTCGGCGCCGACATCACCGTCACCGAGGACGGCCTGGCCATCCGGCCGGCGCCGCTGCGCGGGGCGCGGCTCGACCCGCTCGCCGACCACCGGCTCGCCATGACCTACGCCGTGGTGGGCCTCGCGGTGCCGGGGGTGACGGTCGACGACATCGCCACGACGGGCAAGACGGTGCCCGAGTTCCCGGCCATGTGGGCAGCGATGCTCGCCGGCCCGCACCTGGCCTCCAGCGACACTGGATGAGCGGCGCGCGACGAAGCGGGCGCGACCTCGACGAGGACGACGTCCGCACCCGCCCGGGGCGCGGCTCACGGCCGCGTACCCGCGAGCGCCCCGAGCATGCCGACGCCGTCGACGCGGTGGTGGTCGCCGTCGACCGGGGCCGCTACAGCTGCCGGCGCACCCTGCCGGACGGCCAGGCGGACCTCGCCGGCGCCGTGGTCGCCGCGATCCGGGGCGGGGACCTGCGCCGGGTGCCGGTCGTCGTCGGCGACCGGGTGGCGCTCGTCGGTGACGTGTCCGGCGATCCGGGCGCGCTCGCCCGGATGGTGCGCCGTGCCGAGCGCACCAGCGTGCTGCGGCGCACCGCCGACGACACCGACCCGACCGAGCGGCCGATCGTCGCGAACGCCGACCAGCTCATCATCGTGACGGCGCTCGCCGACCCGCCGCCGCGTACCGGCCTGGTCGACCGCTGCCTGGTCGCCGCCTACGACGGTGGTCTCGACCCAGTGCTCTGCCTGACCAAGGCGGACCTCGCGGGCGACGAGGAGCTGCGCGACCTGTACCGGCCGCTCGGCGTGACCATCGTCACCAGCCGCCCGGACGTCGACCCCGCCGAGCTACGGGCGCTGATCACCGACCGGGTGAGTGTGATGTTCGGTCACAGTGGGGTCGGGAAGTCCACCCTGGTCAACCGGCTCGTCCCGGACGCGGCCAGGGAGATCGGCGAGGTGAACGCGGTGACCGGTCGGGGCCGGCACATCTCGTCGGCCGCGGTGGCCCTGCCGGTGCCCGGCGGCGGCTGGGTGGTGGACACCCCGGGGGTGCGCTCGTTCGGGCTCGGGGCGGTCAGCCTGGCCAGGGTGCTCGCCGCGTTCGCCGAGCTGGCCGAAGCCGCCGCCAACTGTCCCCCCGGCTGCACCCACGCCGAAGGCCTCGCGGACTGCGCCCTGGACCAGGCAGCCCGCGACGGCCACGCCGACCCCGCCCGACTCACCAGCCTGCGCCGCCTCCTGGCTGCCCGGGGCGGATGAGGACTACCCCCCTCTTCCCGGCCTAGCTGCCCGCGGGGTCCCCGCGGATCGGCCTCCAGCCATGGACTGGCAGCACCTCACAGATCCGCCCGGCCCCAGACATGGGCGATCTGTGGGGAAGGAGGGATGAGAGCTGTCTCTCATTTTTCTGCCCAGCCGTCGTCGGGTGAGACCCGTCTCATTTCAAGGTCCGCCTTCTGGCCCGCTCGCCACGGCCGCGGGTGACCCCGCCTCCATTTCACGGTCTACTTTCTGACCTGCTCACCACCGTCACAGGCCGAGATCCGCCGCGCTTCAAGGTCTACCCCCGTCCGCGGGTCCCCGCGGATCGCCTCCGGCCACCGATTCGAAGCACCTGGCCGATCGGTCTCGACCCCGGTACTGGCGACCTGTGGGGAAGGAGAATCGGCAGGAAAGGAACCGTAGGCTCTACAGCCGTGAAGCTGTCTGACCCGGCGGCGGCCGACTCCGCCACCAACTCCGGTTCGGCGACCGAGCCGGCCGCGGACGGCTGGCCCACGCCGGCCGACGACCTTGCCCTGGCGTTGAGTCTCGCGGACGCCGCCGACAAGATCACGCTTGCTCGGTTCCTGGCGGTGGATCTGCGGGTGGAGTCAAAACCGGACAACACCCCGGTGTCGGACGCGGACACGGCCGTCGAGTCGATGATCCGGGAGCGGCTGGCGGTGGCCCGTCCGGACGACGCGGTGCTCGGCGAGGAGGAGGGGCTGACCGGCGACGCCCAGCGGCGCTGGATCCTCGACCCGGTCGACGGCACCAAGAACTTCGTGCGGGGCGTCCCGGTCTGGGGGACGCTGCTCGGGCTCGAGGTGGACGGTGAGATGGTCGTCGGCGTCGCCAGCGCCCCGGCCATGGGCCGGCGGTGGTGGGCGGCCAGCGGCGGCGGCGCGTTCACCCGCACCGCCACCGGCGACACCCGGGCCCTGCGGGTGTCCTCGGTGTCCCGGCTGGAGGACGCGTTCCTGTCGTTCGCCTCGCTGGAGGGCTGGACCGAGCGTGGGCGCCTCGACGAGCTGCTCCACCTCGCCGGCCAGGTCTGGCGGACCAGGGCGTACGGCGACTTCTGGTCGCACATGATGGTGGCCGAGGGCGCCGTCGACGTCGCTCCCGAGCCGGTCGTCTCGCTGTGGGACCTCGCCGCGCTGCAGGTCATCGTCGAGGAGGCCGGCGGCCGGTTCACCGACCTGCGCGGCCGGCGCGGGGCCGGGCACGGCACGGTGCTCTCGACGAACGGCCACCTGCACGAGGCGGCGCTGGCCTCCTTCGTGACGAGCGGCTCCAGGCGCTGACGGCGTGCCGTCGGGCCGCCTCACCGATCGGCGGGGTGGTCGCCGACAGCCCCGCGCGCCGGCCGGCGGGCCCGCGCCCGGCGCTCCCGCCAGGGCCGCTCCGCGGCCCCTCGGCACCAACCTTCGCTCGGTGAGAGCGACGACATGGACGGTGACGCATGGACGGCCCGGACGTCGGCCCGGTGCCGACCGCCCGACGCGGGCCGATCGGGTTCGCGCACCGGGGGGCACCCGCCTGGTACCAGCGGGAGAACACGCTGGCGGCCTTCGCCCGCGCGCTGGCGAACAGGGCGACGGGGCTGGAGTCGGACGCCTGGCTCGCCGCCGACGGAGTGCCCGTACTGCATCATGACGGGGTGTATGGGCCGCCGAGGCTGCGCCGTGACGTGACGGCGCTGCCCGCCGACGCGCTGCCGAGCTGGCTGCCGACGCTGTCCTCGTTCTACCGGGCGCTCGGCACCGGCTTCGAGTTCAGCCTGGACGTGAAGACGCCGGCGGGCAGGGCGGCCGACGCCACCGTGGCCGCGGTGCTGGCCGTGGCGCGGGCGGCCGGCGCGGACGCGCCACGCCGCCTGTGGATATGTGGCCCGTTGGGTAGCCTGCGCGTCTGGCGCGAGCTCGACCCCGATGTGCGCCTGGTCAACTCCACGTCGATGCGCGAGGTCCGGGCGGCCGGCGGAATCGGCCGTTACGCGCACGAACTGCGTGCCGCCGGAGTGACCGCGTTAAATCTGCGTTCCCGGGAGTGGGTGGCGCCCACCGCCCCGATAGCCCAAGTGCTGCACGACCACGGCCTGCTGGCCTTCGGCTGGGACGCGCAGCGCCCAGCCACGCTCGCCCGGCTGCTCGGCTACGGCCTGGACGCCGTCTACTCGGACCACGTCGACCGTCTCGTGACCGTCACCGCAAGACACGCCGTCGGGCGCTGAACCTAACCCTCGCAAATCGGCATCGGCAATCTGACAGGCTAGGTTCAGTCCTCGTCGACGGCCGCGACTTTCAACATCTGCGACGGAAAGCCAGTCCGCTCCGCGACATTATCCACCGAGTAACCCTGGCGTACCAGGTCGCGAGCCTGCTCGAGGGTCCAGCCGCGGCCCGGATCGAACCGCGTCACCACTACCTCACTCGCCCCCCGGCGTTCATCCGGCCAGCTGAGACGTGCACGGCGTGCCAAGGATCGACCTCCGAATAGTCCATCGGGGTGTCCACATAACCCCTTCGGCGAACAAGGCGGCTCGCACCGTCCCTCGTCGCCAGCCTCGTCACCAGCTTTGCCGCCGGGACTGGTCACCAACATTGGTCAGATTGCCGGTGGCCGACAGGCCTAACTCTACGGTAGCGCTTCCTGGAGACTAAATGTGGAACTTACCCGTGCCGCTTGTCACTGGCGTTGGCCTTACCAGTAGCTGACCACCACGGGCCACGGGCATCGCCGACCGGCGCGCGGCGCCCGATACGGCCGGGCCCGCGCGGTCCGACCCGTTCGGACACTCATGCCACCGCCGACCGGGTGGGAGACATGATCCACTCATCTTTGGGTCACCGCCGCCTTGCTTGTCGACGCCACCGAAAGCCACCACGACTCCTTCGGACAGCACGTTGCCCGCCCGGGCGCGGACTCATCCCGCTTTGTAGAAACGCCCCAGCAGCTCGGTGTGCTCCGTTCTCGCCGCGGGTTCCGCCGATTCCGCCGGTTCGGTCCGTTCCACCGGTCGACCGGGCTTCGCCGGCCGTTGCGCCGCCCGGGCGGTCCCCACACGCGCGCCGCGGGCGCCACGCGTCCCGCCGCCGAGCGCCCCCGGGCGGTCGGTGGCCGCGCCCTGGCCGGCCGGGGCCGTCGAGTCCGTGCCCACCGCACCCGCGAGGGGCTCGCCGGGTGGCAGGGAGCGCGAGCGCAGCAGCGCGCGCCATTTGCGGGCCGAATGGCTCGCCGGGCGGGTGGTGGCGAGGAAGTCCTCCAGGACGGCCTGGAACCGATCGGGGTCGGTGTGGTGGGGAAAGTGGCCGGCGTCGGGGAAGATCTCCAGCCGGCTACCAGGCATCGCCTCGTGGGCGATCCGGGCGTGTGTGACCGGAATCACGGCGTCGTGCTCGCCCCAGATGATCAGCGTCGGCATCCCCTGCGCCAGGTAGCAGCGGTCGAGCATCGTGATCGCCTGGCCGCGGGAGTCCGCGGCGGCCCGTAGCGTGCGCAGGAACGCCGCCCGCGCGCCCGGCGCGGTCAGCGCGTCGAACACCTGACCGAGATCGGCCGCGTCCCGGCCGAGGTCGGCCCCCAGCAGACTGAGCGCACCGAACACGCCCCGGCCGGCGAGGCGGGCCGGCGGCAGCCGAAGCAGCGAAAGCAGCGCCTCCCCGCCCGGAGTGGCCGCCAGCCGCAGGGCGGGGTGCAGCTGGGGCCCGACGCCGCCGGTACCGACCAGCACCAGCCGCTCGCAGCGCTCGGGGAACTGGTAGGCGAACTGCATGGCCACACCGCCACCCAGCGAGTGCCCAACCACGGTGACCCGGTCGATACCGAGCACGGTCAGCAGGTCACGCATCCCGCAGGCGAACCCGCCGAGGGAGTAGTCGCCACGTGGTTTGTCGGACAGGCCATGGCCGAGCAGGTCGGGCGCGATGACCGTGTGCCTGCGGGCGAGCCTGGACAGCACCGGCTTCCAGGTCGCCGAACTGTCCCCGATGCCGTGAATGAGCAGCACGGCCGGGCCACGCCCGGCGCGCAGGTAGGCGCGACGATAGCCGTGCAGCGTGACGAACCGCTGCGACCGCTGGTTCGTCCGCCCGCTCCGCGGCTCACCCGCCCTGGTGGCTGCCGCGCCCTCCAGCTTGGCGCCGCCGGGCCCCTCGGTGCCACCGCCACCTGACGACGCCCCACGGCCCGACGCGCCGTGGCCACCGGAACGTTTTTCGGGCCCGGCCGTCCCATCCACCCGCATCGCGACCACCGCCTCCGTGCCCCTGAGGACTGGCGGAGGTGCGCGGGAGGAGCAGACCGTGCACTCCGCCGGCACCGCGCCGACGTCGCTCGCGGACCTTGGGGGCAGCGCCTCCGCGAGGCCTAGAACTCGAGGTTATGCATGACGTGCTTGATCCGGGTGTAGTCCTCGAGCCCGTAGACCGAGAGATCTTTACCGTAACCGCTCTTCTTGAAACCTCCGTGCGGCATCTCCGCGACGATCGGGATGTGCGTGTTCACCCACACGCAGCCGAAGTCGAGGCGACGGGTGACCCGCATGGCGCGCCCGTGGTCCGACGTCCACACGCTCGACGCCAGGCCGTACTCGACACCGTTGGCCCATCGCACCGCCTCGTCCTCGTCCGAGAACCGCTGCACGGTCACGACCGGCCCGAAGACCTCCTGCTGGGCGAGCTCGTCGTCCTGACGTACGCCGGCGATGACCGTGGGTGGGTAGAAGTACCCCGGACCATCGACCGCCACGCCACCCGCCACGACCTCGGTGTGCGCGGGCGCCCGCGTGACGAACCCGCTCACCCGGGCGAGCTGGTTCGCGTTGTTCAGCGGCCCGAAGGCGGCCTCGGCGTCCGACGGCGGGCCGATGTGGGTGGCGCGGGCGGCCTCGCCGAGCGCCGCGACGAGGTCGTCGTAGATACCGGGGGCGGCCAGCACCCTCGTCGCCGCGGTGCAGTCCTGGCCGGCGTTGAAGTAGCCCGCGCCGGCGATCCCCTCCGCCACCCGCACCGGGTCGACGTCGTCGAACACCACGACCGGCGCCTTGCCGCCGAGCTCCAGATGCACCCGCTTGAGGTCGTCCGCCGCGGCCTTGGCGACCTCCGTGCCGGCGCGGACGCTGCCGGTCACCGAGACCATCGCTGGCACCTTGTGGGTGACCAGGGCCCGCCCGGAGTCACGGTCGCCGCAGACGACGTTGAGCACGCCCGGCGGCAGGAACTCGGCCGCGATCTCGGCCAGCAGCAGGCTGCTCGCCGGGGTGGTGTCCGACGGCTTAAGGACGACGGTGTTGCCAGCCGCGAGCGCGGGGGCGATCTTCCAGATCGCCATCATGAACGGGTAGTTCCACGGGGTGACCTGGCCGCAGACGCCGATCGGCTCGCGCCGTACATAGCTGGTATGCCCCGCCATGTACTCCCCGGCCGCGCGGCCCTCCAGCAGCCGCGCGGCACCGGCGAAGAACCGGACCTGGTCGGCCGACGGCGGGATCTCCTCGTCCAGGGTGAGCTGGACGGGCTTGCCCGTGTTGCGGCTCTCGGCCGCGACGATGTCGTCGGCACGCTCCTCGATCGCATCGGCGATCTTCAGCAGGGCGCGGGCGCGCTCGCTCGGCGTCGCGTCCCGCCATGACTCGAACGCGCCCGCCGCCGCGGTGACGGCGCGGTCCACGTCGGCGGGGCCCGAGAGCGGCGCCTCGGCGTACTGCTCGCCGGTCGACGGGTCGACGATCGGCATCGTTCGGCCGTCGGCCGCCGGCACGTGCTCGCCGCCGATGAAGTTGCCCAGAACCGTGCCCATCCACCCTCTCCCGTCCCCGACGTCAGCCCTCCGCGGTCCCCACATCCGCCGGGCTCAGACTCCACCACATTCCGGATTCCGGCACGCGGCCGCGCGGCGGCGAGAACGTGACGGACCTACGGATGCCGTCTTCGGACCGGGCAAGTACGGTCGAAGACGGCAGTTGCCCGCACACTAGGGCACGGATACCACGCTCGGATAGATGTCGCTGAGCACGTCGCCCATCGCGCGGCCGAAGGTCGTCGGGACGCGGTGACGGACGGCCCACACGATGCGGTGGCCCCAGGCCGCAGCCGGTCCCGCCGCCGAAGGGCGCCAGAGTTCCGAGGTAGAACACGGATCGCACCTCCGTCCGGCCGCGCCAACCGGACAGGATCCGGTGCGCGCCCCGTTCCGAAGGGTAGGCAGGGCAGGTGGCTGACGCGAGCCGGATCGTCCAGCGGATACGCCGGCGCCCGGCGCGCCCGTCGACGGCGCTGCCGGCCTCACTGTGGGCCGACCAGCTCCTGGGCCCGGTGACGCCACGGTCCGCGCTGCGCGGCGAGCTGCGCGCCGACGTGTGCGTCGTCGGCGCCGGGTTCACCGGGCTGTGGACCGCGTACCACCTGGCCACGCTCGCCCCGGAAAGGCGCGTGGTCGTGGTCGAGAGCGAGGTCGCCGGATTCGGCGCGTCCGGCCGCAACGGCGGCTGGTGCTCGGCGCTGTTCCCGGTCGCCTCGATGGCCGACCAGCTGCGCCCAGCGCTGGCCGCCACCGTCGACGAGGTGGGAGCGGTCGCCGCGGCCGAGGGCATCGACTGCGACTTCGCCAAGGACGGCTACCTGTGCCTGGCCACCACGCCCGCGCAGGAGGCGAGGCTGCGTGCCGAGGGCCGCGGCTGGCTGAACGCCGACCAGGTGGCGGCGCGGGTGCGCATCCCGGGCGCGCTCGGCGGTGTGTTCGACCCGGAGTGCGCCGCGCTGTCCCCCGGGAAGCTGGTCAGGGGACTGGCGGACGCGGTCGAGCGGCGCGGCGTGACCGTCTTCGAGCACTCGCCGGCGCGTGCGATCGCCCCTGGGCTCGTCGAGCTCGACGGTGGCACGGTCCGAGCCGACGCGGTGATCCGGGCGACCGAGGCGTGGACGCCCCGGTTTGCCGGCCACCGCCGCGAGCTCGTGCCCATCTACTCGCTGGTCATCGCGACCGAGCCGCTGCCGGCCGCGGCCTGGGACGAGATCGGCTGGCGGGAGCGGTTCACCCTGAACGACGCCCGCCGCCTGATCATCTACGCCCAGCGCACCGCCGACGGGCGCATCGTGCTGGGCGGCCGGGGAGCGCCCTACCACCTGGGCTCGCGGATCAAGCCGTCGTTCGACCATGAGGACGCCGTCTTCGAACACCTGCGCCGCACCCTCGGCACCCTGTTCCCGGCGGCGGCGCGAGCCGAGATCACCCATCGCTGGGGCGGCCCGCTCGGTGTGCCCCGCGACTGGGCCCCGTCGGTGCGTTTCGACCCGGCCACGGGTCTGGGCAGCGGCGGTGGCTACGTTGGCGACGGCGTCGCCGCGAGCGCCCTGGCCGGGCGGACGCTCGCCGAGCTGGTCGCGGGCCTGGACACGCCGAACACAAGGCTTCCCTGGGTGAACCGGCGGACCCGGCCGTGGGAGCCCGAACCGCTGCGGTGGCTCGGCGTCAATGCCGGCCGTCTCGGCGCCGCGACGGCCGACGCCCGGGAGAACCGCACCGGCCGGCCGTCCCACCTTGGCAAGGCCGTGGATCGTCTCACCGGCCACTGACGGCTCGTCACCGCGGATCGCGGCCTCCACCCGGTGCACCAGCCTCAACTCGTTTCACCTGATGCTGGTCGCGGTGTCGGTCGGCTTCCTCGTCGCACCGGCTCCCCCGCACCGGCGGGAGATCTCGGGCGAACGTGCCGAATAGTCGCAAAAATCAACCGATACACAACCAGGGGGTGGTTTCAGGAGTCCGACAGAGCGCGGTGGCCGGATGTCAGCCGGCCCGGGTAGATGGGACGGCCCATGCCTCAGGTCGGACGTGAACCAGCCGATGACATCCTGGTGACCCGCCTCGGCGGTTCTGAGATCACAGTCCGGCCGGAACCGCCAGCGGGCCGCGACAACGGGCCCGTCATTCTGCTTCGCCTGGTCTCCCCGATGTTCGACACGCTCGCGGTCGCCTACCTGGGCCCAACCGAGGCTCGGGCCCTCGCCCAGGCACTCCTCGCCGCCGCGGACACCATCGACCCGACCGCCCCCGGCGGCTGGCGCACCCCACCACGCCCTCGTTGAGGGCAAGCCGGCACTGAACGGCGTCCTCCGGCAACCGCGGCGCTGCTGTCCAGGCGGCCGAAGGCCCATCTGCGGGTGTTAGCGGACGCCCCAGGTGTAGGTCTGCTTGACCAGGCGAAGGTAGACGAACGTCTCGGTCTCCCTGACCTGGGGAAGCGCCCTGATGTGGTCGTTGACCAGCGAGATCAAGTGCTCGTCGTCCTCGGCGACGATCTCCAGCAGCAGGTCGAACGACCCGGCCGTGATCACGACGTAGTCGACCTCGGGCAGCGCGGACAACGCGTCCGCGACCTCCCTCGTATCACCGATCACTCGCACGCCGATCATCGCCTGACGCTTGAAACCCACCCGCAACGGGTCGGTGACCGCGACGATCTGCATGATCCCGGCGTCGAGCAGCCGCTGCACCCGCTGGCGCACGGCGGCCTCGGACAGCCCCACCGCCGCCGCCATCGCCGCGTAGGACCGCCGGCCGTCCTGCTGGAGCTGCTCGATGATCGCCTTGTTGACGTCGTCCAGCAGAGGCTCGGACGAGGAGCGACCACCCGACGCCCTGCGCATCTGCACCGCTTCCTCCACTTCCTCCTCGCCACCAATCCTGGCCACCGATGACCACAATCCTGACGGCTGTTATCGGATACCGCTGGACCCGATGGAACCCGGCAGCGGGAACGTCACCCCGTCCCCGACGGGCATGACGGCAAGGCACGCGACAGAGCCGCCGGGCGACCTCTCGTCCAGCCGGTCACCATTCGCGGCGCCATGCCGGCCGACAGTACCCGCCATCGTATGACCGCACGATCTCGGCCGTGATGCGATGATCAGAAGGGATTATCTCGACGGATTCCATCGCAAACCGGGGTTGGGGGCTACGCTTCCAGCGTTGAACTGCCCATCGCGAGCCCCGGGAGGCCGCCGTGACCACGGCTGACACACGCAACCAACCGGCCGAGAGGATCTCGACGGCGGCACTCACCGAACGGGCCGCCGACCTCGCCGGGCGGGAGGAGGCGCGGCTGGAGGCGGCCACCCCCGGCTCCGGCACGATGCACGAGCGCGCGCTGCGCACCATGACCGGAGGGGTGCCGTCGTCCTACCAGGAACGCGACCCATGGCCGATCTACCTCACCCATGGGCGCGGGTCGCGGGTATGGGACGTCGACGGCAATGAGTACGCCGACTTCCACAACGCGTTCGGCTCGATGGTGCAGGGCCACGCGCACCCGGCGATCGTGCGCGCCGTCTCGGAACGGGTCGCGCTGGGCAGCCACTTCGCGATGCCGACCGAGGACGCCGTCGTGGTGAGCGAGGAGCTGGCCCGCCGGTTCGGGCTGCCGCAGTGGCGCTTCGTCAACTCGGGCTCCGAGGCGACGATGGACGCGATCCGGATCGCGCGCGGGCTCACCGGCCGGGAGACCATCGTCAAGATTTTCGGCTCGTACCACGGCCACCACGACTACGTCATGGTCTCGATCGGCGCTCCCTACGCCGACATCGGCCCGGCGGACGACATGAACTCGCTCGGCTACGGCGCCGGCATCCCGGAGGCGGTCGTCGACCTCACCGTCCCGGTGCCGTTCAACGACGCTCCGGCCATGGAGCGCCGGATCGAGCGGCTCATCGACGAGGGCCGCAAGCCCGCCTGCGTGATCATGGAGGCGGCGATGATGAACCTCGGCGTCATCCTGCCCGAGCCCGGCTACCTGGAGGCCGTCCGGGACATCACCCGGCGGCACGGCATCGTCCTGATCTTCGACGAGGTGAAGACCGGCCTGTGCGTCGCTCCCGGTGGCGCGACCGAGCGGTTCGGTGTCACGCCGGACATGGTGACGCTCGCCAAGGCGCTGGGCGGGGGCCTGCCGGCCGGGGCGATCGGCGCCACCGACGAGATCATGGAGGTCGTGGCGACCGGGAAGGTGAAGCAGGTCGGCACCTACAACGGCAACCCGCTGACGATGGCCGCGGCGCGCGCGAGCCTGTTCGGCGTGCTCACCCCGGAGGCGTACGCGCACCTCGACCGCCTGAACGACCGGCTCATCGCCGGGTGCGACGCGATCCTCGCCCGCCACGGCATCCCGGGCTACACGGTCGGCATCTCGTCGAAGGGCTGCGTCCACTTCACCGACGCCCCGATCCGCGACTACACGACATTCATGGAACATCAGAACGCCGAGCTGCCGGAGCTCGCCTGGCTCTACAACGCCAACCGCGGCGTGCTGATGGCCCCGGGGCGCGAGGAGGAGTGGACCCTCTCGGTCCAGCACACCGACGCCGACGTGGACCGCTACCTGGACAGCCTCGACGCGATGTGCGCCGACCTAGCCCGAGCGGCCGGCTGACCCGTCCCTCCCGAAAACCAGTCCCGGAAATGACAAAGGCCGGCGCGATCGCGCCGGCCTTTGTCATCCAGGGCTACTTCTATCCCTGGTCTCGTAGCGGGGACAGGATTTGAACCTGTGACCTCTGGGTTATGAGCCCAGCGAGCTACCGAGCTGCTCCACCCCGCGTCGGTAATGGCAACTATACACGCTCGTGGCCAGGAGGTGTCAAAGCGGATGTCCGATCCGTGAGCTGGCCCCACCGAACCCAACCGCCCGGAGAGTGACCCGTACGCGACGGAGCCCAACCTGGCCAAACTGGGCAGCTTCGCCCCGGCGAACCCGGGCTGGGGCGGAGGTATGGATCGGCCACGGACGAGCGTCCCTCAGGAAACGTCAAAGGCCGCCCCGGATCTCTCCGGGACGGCCTCGACGGTACAACCAAACTGGTAGCGGGGACAGGATTTGAACCTGCGACCTCTGGGTTATGAGCCCAGCGAGCTACCGAGCTGCTCCACCCCGCGTCATTGTTGCAAACTATACACACCGGCTGGCCGAGCCTGTCAAAGCGAGCGGCGGCGCCGGCCCGCGCGGCCTCGCCCGGCCGCGGGCAGCGGGCAGGCGACCTCGTCGAGCGGGGTGAGGCCGGCGACGTTCACCATCGACGGGGTGACGGTGAGTTGGTCCCGCTCGCCCAGGAGGACGCGAGCGCGATCTGGCGCGGGCCGCCGTCAAGCAAACGTGACCGGCACGGGGATCAGCCCGGACTCGCGCTCGACGAGCCGGGTCGGCACCACCACAGTCCGTGGCGTGGGCGCTTCGCCGTGCATGCGGGCGAAAAGCAGCTGTGCCGCGGTCGCGCCGATCTCGGTCACCCGCTGGCTGACCACCGTGACGGCCGGGCTCATCAGATCGGCCAAGGGGAAGTCGTCGAAGCCGACGACCGCGACCCTGCGCTCGAGGGCGCGCTCACGCAGCGCCCTGACCACGCCGACCGACAGGTCGTTGCGGCCGGCGAACACCGCGGTAGGCGGATCGGCGAGATCGAGGAGCGCACGGGTCGCCGCCGTCGCCTCGTCGGCGGTAACCAGGTCCTTGACGACGATCCGCTCGTCGACGGGCAGGCCAGCTTCCGTGATCGCTTCGAGGTACCCGCGGAGTCGCTCCCGCGCGGTCCACAGCCGACCGCGGTCGGTCAGACACGCGACGCGAACATGGCCTCGGCCAAGAAGGTACTCGGTCGCCCGGTGGGCACCGTCCCGGTTGTCGACGACGACAGTGTCGACCGCGAGGCCCGCCGTGGGCCGGTCCACGGCGACGACGGGGAGGCCCGCTCGGACCTCCGGGAGCAGGTAGCTCTGGTCCGGGCTGGCCGGCATCAGCACGAGCCCGTCGACGCGCCGCGTGACCATGTCGTGGACGAGAACCTGCTCGCGGTCCTCGTGGTCGTCGAGGCTCGACGCAAGCACCGCGACGCCGAGCGGCCGGGCATGGTCGTCGATCACGCGCAGCAGCTCCGCGGCGTACTCGTTACGGAGGTCATGGAGCAGCACGCCGATCGTCTGGGTGCGCACCCCGCGCCGTAGGTTGCTCGCCGCCAGGTTGTGCCGGTAGTCGAGCTGCTCGACGGCTCGGCGGACCCGCTCGACCAGATCGGGCGACACCCCCGGCTCGCCGTTGACGACCCGCGAGACGGTCTTGAGGCTCACGCCAGCCAAGGCGGCGACGTCCGTCATGGTGGCGCGCTTGCGCATGCGCGGCCTCCCTCCGGAACCAGGAGTACCGGGTCCCGACAACGCTGTCAATCATACCCGGCATCCAGACATATGAGACTTGACACGGGGCCATCCCGCTATGACCATCGCCTGACAACGTTGTCTGGTCCGGGGCCGAGGTCTGCCGGACAGTCGAGAGAAGGGTCGCCACGATGCACCGAACCCGCCACACCCGACCCGCGGCGTCCGGCCGGGTCCGCTCCCGCGTTAGCCGAGTCGCCTGCGTGGCCGTCTTACTGTCTGCCGTCACCGCCACGGCGGCCTGCGGCGGCTCCGGGTCCGGGTCCGGGTCCGACACGGTCGCGGTCTCGCTGATCACCAAGGACTCGATCAACCCGTTCTTCGTCGCGATGCAGGAGGGCGCCAAGAAGGCCGCCAAGGACCAGGGCGTCGACCTCACCGTCGGCGCGGGCAAGGAGGACGGTGACGAGGAGGGCCAGATCACGCTCATCGAGAACGCGATCGCGGCCGGCCAGGACGGCATCCTCATCACCCCGAACGGGCCGGGCGTGAACTCCGCGATCAAGAAGGCTCGGGACGCCGGCCTGTACGTGATCGCGCTCGACACCCCGCCCGACCCGGCCGACACCGTCGACATCACCTACGCGACCGACAACTTCAAGGCCGGCGAGCTCATCGGCCAGTGGGCGGCCAAGACCATGAAGGGCCAGGACGTCGTGATCGCGATGCTTGACCTCTTCAACGACAAGATCGTTTCCGTGGACTACAACCGCGACCAGGGCTTTCTGACCGGCATGGGGATCGACGTCAAGGACAAGACCAAGAACGGCGACGAGGCCAAGGCCGGCACCTACAGCGGCGGCGGGTACACGATCGCCTGCAACGAGCCGACCAACGGCGCCCAGCCCGACGGCAAGAGCGCCATGGAGCGCTGCCTGGCCAAGAACCCGAACATCAACCTGGTCTACTCGATCAACGAGCCGGCCGGGATCGGGGCGTCCGAGGCCCTCGCGGCGGCGGGTAAGAAGGCGACCATCGTCTCTGTCGACGGCGGCTGTCTCGGCGTCAGCAAGGTGAAGGACGGCACGCTCGCGGCCACCTCGCAGCAGTACCCGCTCAAGATGGCCCAGCTCGGCGTCGAGGCCATCGCCCAGATCGCCAAGGGCGGCGCGAAGCCGGCCACCTCGCCGGGCCTTGACTTCATCGACACCGGCGCGGCGCTGGTCACCGAGAAGCCGGCCGCGGGCGTCGACAGCATCGGAACCGACGAGGCCAGCAAGATCTGCTGGGGCACCGTCAGCTGAGGCCGGGATGGAGGAGCCTGTGTCAACCACGATCCCGCACCAGCCAGCCATGGCGGCTGAGGCCTTCGCCGCTCGGCGCCGGTCGCCGACGCAGTCGGTTCAGCACCTCCTGCACGGGCATCCCACGATCAGCCCGATCCTCGTGCTGGTGGCCTCGTTCGTCGTGTTCACGATCGTCAACCCGAGGTTCTCCTCCGCGCAGTCGCTCTCGTTGGTTCTCCAGCAGGTAGCGATCGTGGCGGCGCTGGCGATCGGCCAGACGCTGATCATCCTGACGGCGGGCATCGACCTCTCCGTCGGCGCGCTCACCCTGCTCTCCATGATGGTGATGGCCAAGCTCGCCGCCGAGCAGGGCCTGCCGGGCGGGCTCGCGATCGCGATCGGCGTCGCCCTCGGCGCGCTGGGCGGCCTCGTCAACGGCTTGCTCGTCATGCGGTTGAAGGTGCCGCCATTCATCGCCACGCTCGGCACGCTGAGCGTCTTCACGGCGCTCGGGCTGCTCTACTCCAAGGCGCGCAGCATCCAGGCGTCGTCCATGCCCGACGTGCTGAGCTGGACGGGCGACACCTTCGGCGCGGGCCGGTTCCGGATCACCACCGGGGTCGTGCTCGTCGCGGTGATGTACGTCCTCGCGGCGTACGCGCTCGGCCAGACAGCCTGGGGCAGGCACGTCTACGCGGTCGGCAACGACGCGGAGGCGGCGAGGCTCGCGGGCATCAGAGTAGGCCGGGTGCTGCTGTCGGTGTACGTCGCGGCCGGGGTGATCTTCGGGATAACCGCGTGGATCCTCATCGGCCGCGCCGGGGCCGCCAGCCCCAATGCGCTGACAGACGCGAATCTCGAGAGCATCACGGCCGTCGTGATCGGCGGAACCAGCCTCTTCGGCGGCCGCGGTGTCGTGGTCGGGTCGCTGATCGGCGCACTGATCGTCGGGGTGTTCCGCAGCGGCCTGTCACTCGCGGGGGTCGACGACCAGTACCGCGTGCTGGCCATCGGCATCCTCGTCATCGCCGCCGTGGGTGTCGACCAATGGATCAGGAAAGTGCGGGCATGAGCACAACGATGACCAAGCCGTTAGCCGCGGCCGAACGCCGGGTCCCCGCCCTCGAGGCCCGCGGGCTTGTGAAGACCTTCGGCCGGGTGGTCGGCCTCGACGGCGTCGACCTCGCCCTCTACCCAGGCGAGGTTCTGGCCATCATCGGCGACAACGGCGCCGGCAAGTCCACCCTGATCAAGTGTCTCACCGGGGCCTACATCCCCGACGCCGGCGAGATTCTGGTCGACGGCTCCCCGGTGCAGTTCAAGCGCCCGCAGGACGCCCGGGCCGCCGGAATCGAGACCGTCTACCAGACGCTCGCGGTGGCACCGGCCCTCGACATCGCGAGCAACCTGTTCCTCGGACGCGAGGTACGCCGAAAGGGCGTCCTCGGCTCCGTCCTGCGCATGCTCGACAAGAAGGGGATGCGCGCCAGCGCCGAGCGCTCGATGACCGAACTCGGCATCGGGACCCTGCAGAACATGGGCCAGGCGGTCGAGACCCTCTCCGGCGGCCAGCGGCAGGCGGTCGCGGTGGCGCGTGCCGCGGCCTTCGCCAGCAAGCTCGTCGTCCTCGACGAGCCGACGGCCGCGCTGGGCGTGAAGGAGACGGCCCAGGTGCTCCGGCTGATCGAGGAGGTGAAGAAACGCGGGCTCGCCGTGATTCTGATCAGCCACAACATGCCGAACGTGTTCGAGGTGGCGAACCGGATCCAGATTCAGCGGCTCGGGCGGTCGGCCGGGGTGATCACGCCGAGGTCGCACACGATGTCCGAGGCCGTCGCGATCATGACCGGCGCCACGACGCTGGCCGAGACCCCGGGACGTGCGGCACCATGACGATCGACGCCGGCGTACCGCTCCAGGCGACGACCCGCGGCCGCGGTGGCCAGGGCGCGGTGGGACCCGGGAGCGCGCTGGTCGTCGGCGAGGCGCTCGTTGACGTGCTGCACGGCGCGTACGGCTCGCTTCGCGAGCGACCCGGCGGAAGTCCGGCGAATGTCGCGGTGGGGCTGGCCCGGCTCGGCCATCCGGTGACGTTGGCCACCCGGCTTGGGACGGACCGCCGAGGCGCGCGGCTGGCGGCGCACTTCCGCGGCGAAGGCATCGAGCTGCTCGCCCAGCGCGGACCGCGGACGTCGACTGCCCACGCACGGCTGCGGGCCGACGGCAACGCGTCATACGTCTTCGACCTCGACTGGGACGTCGCTCCCGACCCTCCAGCCACGCGGCCCGTGGTGGTGCACACCGGATCGTTCGGTGCCGTGCTCCCGCCCGGTGCCCAGCACGTGGCCGAACTCATCCGCGGCCTAGCCCCAGCCACGACCGTTACCTACGACCTCAACCTACGCCCGGCCGCGATGGGAGCCGACGAGGGTCTGCGGACACGGGTCGAGCGCATCGTGCGACTCGCGGACGTGGTCACCACGTCCGACGAGGATCTCGCGCACCTGCTGCCGGGGCTGGCGCCCGCCCAGGCCGCCGAACGACTCCTCGGGCTGGGGCCGAGCGCGGTGGTGGTGACGCTCGGCGCCCGCGGGTCGCTGTGCGTCACGCCGGGTGCGGTCGTCGCCGCGGCCGCCCAACGGGTCGAGGTCGTGGACACGATCGGGGCGGGAGACGCCTTCTGCGCGGGGGTGATCGACCGGCTCTGGTGCCTGGGCCTGCTCGGGTCCGCGCGGCGCGAGGCTCTCCGGAGTCTCGACGACGGAGGGTGGTTCGACGTGCTGACCCAGGCCTCCGTCGTCGCGGGGCTGACGGTGGGAAGGGAGGGCGCCGACCCGCCCACCCGCGCCGAGCTGGACGCGACCCTGGCCATGTCCGCGGGAGGGGAGATCTGACGCATCACAATGTTCAGGCCCGGAGATCCACGATCTCCGGGCCTGAATTCGTAGCGGGGACAGGATTTGAACCTGCGACCTCTGGGTTATGAGCCCAGCGAGCTACCGAGCTGCTCCACCCCGCGTCGTTGTCACTACCGTATCAGATGGTCGGAGTGGGCTGTCAAAACGATGGGGCCGCCCCTCGGGCGGCCCCATCGGGACTCCGTTAGTGATCCTGGGGACAACGGCCGCCGGGTGTGCGAAGGAAGATCATTTTCGCACACCCTTTGGCCCTCTAGCCGGACGGACCGGTGCTGGGCGACGGTGTTGTCGGCGGCGGTGAGGCCGACGGCGTGCTGGCGCCCGTCAGCTCGTTGATCCGGCGGATCGCCTTGTCCTCGTCCACGCGCGCCGCGCCGAAGGCCGCCCAGTCCGGCGGGGACTCCGCCAGCGCCTTGTCCTCGGCGGTGCGGGCTGCGTTGAGGTCACCGATCGCCCGCAGCAGATCGGGGCCCGCACCAGGTGGAGCCACGCTCGGCGACGCGGTCGTCAACGGCGAAGGTGTCCCCGAGGCGGTGGCACCCGCGGTGGGCGTCGTCGTCGGTGGCCCCGCGCCACTGCCGCCGCCACCGCCTCCGATCCCGGCGCCGGCGGCGGGCGCGCCGGCGCCGGGGCCGAACACCTTGTCGAGCGCCGCCTGCAGCGAGTCCTCCAGCGCGACCTTGTCGCCGTACACCACCGCGACGCCCTGCAGCGTCGGGTACCCGGACGAACCTCTGGCCTGGACGTAGTAGGGCTCGATGTACACGAGCCCGTCGGCGACCGGCAGGGTGAGCAGGTTGCCCTCGATGGTCTCGATCGTGGTGTTGGAGCCGCTCCCTCGCCAGGCCAGGAGTTTCTGCGCCACGTCGCTGTTGGCCTCTATCAGGCTCTGCACCTGCGCCGGCCCGTTGATCGTCACCCCCTGCGGCAGGTGCAGCACCTCGAACTGCCCGTAGTTGTCCGGATCACTGGAGACGGCCACGTACGCGGCCAACTTCGATGATTTTCGCGATATCAGCGGTGAGGTCAGGTTGAACGACGGCGCGTCCCGGTCCGGCAGCTGGCTATACACGTAGAAGGGTGGTTGGTCCTTGCTCCCGTCATCCGGCGCCGGCGAGACACCCCAGAAGTCCTCCTGCGAGTAGAACGCCCGGGGGTCGGTCACGTGGTAGTCGGCGAGCACGTCCCGCTGCACCTTGAACAGGTCCTCGGGGTAGCGGAAGTGCTCCTTCAACGCGGCTGGGATGGCCTTGAACGGCTTGACCGTGCCAGGGAAGGCGCGCATCCAGGTCCGCAGCACCGGGTCCGACTCGTCGAAGGCGTAGAGCGTTACCGTCCCGTCGTAGGCGTCAACGGTGGCCTTCACCGAGTTGCGCAGATAGTTGATCTGGTTGGAGCCCTGCTGGGTGCGGTTCTGCCCGGTGACCGCGTCGGCGGTCACCTCGCCGAGGGCGTTGCGGTCGGAGTACGGGTAGCCATCCGACGTGGTGTAGCCATCGAGGATCCAGGTCACCCGGCCGTTCACGACCGCCGGGTACGGGTCGCCGTCGAGCGTCAGCCACGGCGCGACCTTGGCCACCCGGTCGCGCGGGTTGCGCTCGTAGAGGATCCGCGATTGGTCGGTGATGTCGGACGAGAAGAGGATGTTCTTCTCACCGAAACGGACGGCGAAGACGAACCTGTTGAACCTAGAGCCGATCGAGACTCCGCCGCCGCCGTCGTAACTCGTGGTCGCCTGGTTCTGGGAGTCACCCGCGCCGTCGATCTCGGCCTGCTTCGTGCCGACGATCGAGTACTCCGGAGACAGCTCCCCGAAGTAAATCTGGTTCTTGGTTATACCGAAGTCACCGGTCTGCGGCAGGTTTCCCACCGTGAAGTCCGGCTTGCCGCCCTCGACGGTGTTCGCCGGCGCCGCGACGAATCCCTTGCCGTGTGTGTAGATCAAGTGCTCGTTGATCCAGTTGCGCTGCGACGGTACGAGCCCGGCCTGGTCGAGCTCACGGACGGAGACGACGTAGTCCCGCGTGCTGCCGTCGACCTTGTACCGGTCGATGTCGAGGGTGTCCGGGAAGCCGTAGTAGTTGCCGAACTGCTGGAGCTGGGTGAAGGTTCTCGACAGCTTGTTCGGGTCGAGCAGCCGGACGTTGGAGACGGTTCCGACATCGTCCGCGACGGCGTCCGCGGTCACGTCCGTCACAGGCGGGTATTCGCGTGGTTTCACGTTCGCGATTCCGTAGGCCGCCCGCGTCGCCTCGATGTTGCGCGCTATGTACGGCGCCTCCCGGGACGCCTCGTTCGGCTTCACCTGGAACTGCTGGACGATCGCCGGGTAGATGCCGCCGATCACCACCGCGGACAGCACGAGGATCCCGGCGCCGAGCAACGGCAGCGTCCACCCGCGCTGGAAGATGTTGTAGATGAACAGGCCCGCGCAGGCCAGCGAGATGAACAGCAGGATGAGCTTCGCCGGCAGTACCGCGTGCACGTCGGTGTAGCCCGCGCCCGTCGAGACCACCCCGCGCGACGAGAAGACCGACCCGAACCGGTCCAGGTAGTAACCCCAGGCCTTGAGCAGCGCGAGCAGGCCGAGCAGCACCGACAGGTGCGCCTTCGCAGCCGGGGTCACCCGCTCCATAGACGCGCTGGCGGTCCGCTCACGCGGCGCCTGGATGCGGATGCCCCCGAACAGGTAATGGGTGATCACGGCCACCAGCAGCGAGAGGATCATCACGCTCAGCAGGAAACCGAACAGGAACCGATAGAACGGGTAGGTGAAGGCGTAGTAGCTGATGTCCCGGTGGAACTGCGGGTCGCGCACGCCGAACGACTGCCCGTTGACCCACTGCAGCCAGGTCCGCCACCGCCCGGACGCCGACAGGCCGGCCGCGAGGCCGAACAGCGCCGTGACCCCGAGCAGGATGACGAGCAGATACGGCTCGATCGCGGTCCGGTAACGCTCCAGGTTCTGCTGCTCCACCGACAACGGCCGCACCGGTGGGCGCAGCCGGTAGGCCAGCACCAGGTTGGTGCCGACAGCGACGGCCATCACGGCGCCGAACAGCACGAACAGCAGCACCCGCGTCCACAGGACCGTGGTGAAGACCTTGCTGAAGTTGACCGACTGGTAGAACAGCAGGTCGGTGTACACCGGCGTCAGCGCCAAGAACAAGATCACCAGCAGGATGAACGCAAGCAGCGGCACGATCACGCGTAGCCGGGTGATGAACAGCCGGCGGCTCGCGCCCCTCGGCGCTCCCCGCTCAGACGGTTGCGCTGCCACAGTGCATCCTCCGTGCCCTCAGGACCAGGCCCGCCTTCCCCCGAGTCGACCTGGCGCTCGGGCTTTGGCCCACTGGCAGTTTCCAGCGACGATGGCCGCAGGGCGCGCGAAGAAAGATCATTTTCGCACGCCCTTTGGCCCACTACGGGCAACCTACGCCAGCCGTCCGGGGTGGCCCGAAAGGCGTCTGGGCCGATCGGAGAGGATGGGCCCCGTGACGAGCCCAAATCTCCCGGAGCTGACCGAGGTCGTGCTCGAGCTCGAGCGATACGTCGCCGCGGCCGGCTGGAACCAGCCTCACCGGCTCTTCGCGCTCGCGCACACCGCCGATCTGCTGGCATACGACCCAGGCCTGACCGACCACCTCGGCGACGCGGCGTCACGGTTGCTGACCCCCATCGAGCAGGAGAACCTGCCCGAGGGCCCGCTAGAGCAGATGCTGGGCACGATCGGGTGGCCGGACGAGGTCGAGGGCTGCGTTCTCGTGACCGAGCTGGTGGTGCTGCCTCCGAGCGCGGAGGAGGACATCCCCTACGAGGATCACGAGATCGACATCTGGGCGACCAGGCATCCAGAGCGCCAGGACATCCGCGTCGCCGTCGCGGTCACCCGCTCGGGCAAGTTCACCTCGTGCCTTCGCCGCCGCAACGACGAAGGCGAGGTTGTCGTCGACCCCGACATCGCCGACGCCCTGTTCGACGGTCTCTTCGCGACTTTCCTTTAATGGTTCGCTCCGTCCGGGCACGGCGCTACGGCCCCTTACTCGCTTCGCTCCCAAGGGACCTCCGCGCCGTGTCCTCCTCCGCTCACGTGCGCTCCGGCGACCTCCGCTGCGGCACCCCTACGTCGCTTCGCTCGTAGGGATGCCTCCGCGGAGGCGCGCCTCCGCGCCAGCTCGGTCGCGTCACGCTTGAACGGATCAACCACGGCCAGCTTCTGCGCGGCCACGTCGCTTCGCTTGTGGGGCGGCCTTCACGCCTGATCGGCACGGAACCCGCGACCAGCACCAGTCCAGACGTTCCACGAACGAAGCGACGTGGCCCCCGCAAGGGTCTGGCTCCGGATCGGGCCGGTCGTGGACTGGTGCCGTTCAAGCGGGACGCAACCGAGCTGGCGCGGAGGCGCACCTCCGCGGAGGCCCGGCCACGAGCGAAGCGACGTGGTTGGGCCGCAGCGGAGGTCACCGCAGCGCACGTGAGCGGAGGAGGACACGGCCTGGAGGTAGCCCGTGAGCCGCCAGGCGAGCGGGCTGCCGGAGGGCCGTGCCCGCACGGAGCGAACCAGAGACAACCTTCTGCCCCGACCCGATCCCAACTCAGTCGCTGCGCTTCGCCCGTAGCGGGCTCAGCAGGTCGGGATCGAGGACTGCTGGGGGCCGCCGAGCTTCTTCAGTGCGTCGAAGGCGCCCGAGAGCTTGTCCACCTTGACCAAGGTCAACCCGCTCGGGGCCGTCTTTTTCGCGTCGGTGCAGTTGTCCGCCGGGACGAGGAACACCGTCGCGCCCGAGCCGCGGGCGCCCAGGATCTTCTGCTGAATGCCCCCGATGGGGCCGACCTTGCCGGTGGCGTCGATCGTGCCGGTACCGGCGATGATCCGGCCGCCGGTGAGCTGCCCTGGCGTGAGCAGGTCGATGATGCCCAGCGCGAACATCAGCCCCGCGCTCGGGCCGCCGACGTCCGAGATGCGGATTCGGACGGTGAACGGATAAGACCGCTTCTCCGTCGTCGTGATCCCGATGATCGGCCGGCTCGCGTCGTCGGGGGCAGCCCTGGTGGTGATAACGGCCGTCGTCGACGTTCCCCCGCCGTTCGGCGAGGACGACGCCGTCGAGCCATGCCGAAAGGCGATCTTGATATCGTCGCCCGGCTTCGCCTTGCTGATCTCCTCGCGCAGCTCGGCCTGGGAATGTACCGGTGTGCCGTTGACCTCAGTGACGACGTCACCGGGTGACAGCTTGCCCGTCGCCGGCGAGTCCGCGGGCACGGAGACCACCACGACCGACGTGCCGGTGGACTCGATGCCGAGCTCGGTCAGGGCCGCCGCGGTCGCCTGATCCTGCGAGTCCAGCATCGCCTGGGTGTTCTCCTGCTGGATCTGCTCCTGCGACGAGCCAGGCGGCTCGATCAGCTCGCGGGGAACGACCGCGCGGTCCCCGTCGACCCAGTCCTCGAGGGCGCCCAGCAGGTTCAGCCGCGGCGTCTCCTCGACGGTGGTGAGCTCCAGCTTCCCGCTTGTCGGGTACGTCTGGCGTCCCTCGATGTCGATCAGCGTCACGCCCTTGACGCTGCCGAGCGTGTCCGTCACCGGCCCCGGGGCCAGCGTCACGAACGGCACCGGAAGCCACAGCCCCGCTATCCCCAGCACCAGCGCGAGCACCGACGCGACGACCAGGGTCTGAGTCCTGCGGGCCATGCCCCGCAGTCTACGTAGGCCTAGATCCCGACGATGGCTCCCGCCGACCGGCCAGGGCTCACAGGGAGATACCAGGCCTTGACCTGGGATATCCGCTCATCCGGCCGGGTGAGCGGACTCGCCCCCCTGCGGCCCGGTCACCTCGGGCGCCGCGGGCAGCCGCGCGCTCTCGGCATCCGTCGAGCCCTCTGGCGTCCGGCCCTCGACCACCCGCGCGGCCGGGACGACGGCTCCTACCCGCGGGGGCTCGCCCGGCTGCTCCGCCACCGCCTCGTAGGCGGGAGGCGTCGCCCCGGGCCCCCGAGCGATGTCGCCCGGATAGACGGCGTGCGCCTCGTGATGCCCGGCCGGGGGCCGAGGGGCCGCGCCAGCGACTCGGGTCCGGCGACCCCCCGCCTCGGCAGAGCGCCTCGCCGGCCCGAACCTTCTGGCAGGCCCGCCAGCGGGCCTCCCAGATCGGCTTCGCCAATCCGGCAGGAACCCCGGACTCCGCAAGCTCCATCGATCCGGCAGGAACCCCGGATCGGGCAGGAACCCCAGGCCGTGCCGGTCCGGCGGGGATTCCGCGGGAGGCCCAGGAGCCTCGGGCTCGTCCGAGGTGCCCACGGGAGCACCGCCGCCCTTCGGCGAGCTCCCCGAGGAGGGATCAACGGGTCTCGCGAGCGCGTCCATGCTCCGGCGGTAGCCCTCGATGGTGATCATCGCTTCTCGGGCTCGCTTCGGACGACCGCGCAACGCGGTCCACAACAGCGCCAGCAACAGCGCCGCGGGGGGAATCAGAAGCATCCACATGGCGGCCTCGACGCGAGGGGAGGGGGAAACGAGCGAGGGGGTTGACTAGGAAGGTTGGGATCAGCGCGGAGGTTGACCGGTCTCTGTCCAGGCCCAGCTCTATGGTAGGTGCCCAGCTGAGCAGGCGCCTACCCATTCCGCCGTGCCATCGGCGAACAGCTGCCGTTTCCAGATCGGAACCTGGCTCTTGACCTCGTCGATGAGCCGGCGGCACGCGTCGAAGGCCTCGGCCCGGTGCGCCGCCGACGCGGCGGCGACGACCGCGATGTCCCCGATCGCCAGCAGCCCGGTGCGGTGCACCACCGCGACCGCCAGGACTGGCTGGGCGGCGTCGTCGGCGACCTGGCGGGCGACGGCGGCCATCTCCCGTTCGGCGAGCGGGTGCGCGACATACTCCAGCTCGACGACCGGACGCCCGCCGTCTTGGTCCCGGACGGTCCCGACGAACAGGGCGGTACCGCCCGCCCCGGGCAACGAGACCATGGCCAGGCACTCATCCACCGACAGCGAGGAGTCCCGCAGCTCGGCGACGACCAGCGCGCGGCCGTCCGCATGGACCGGCGCGGCGGCCAGGGAGATGTCCATACTGCGACGGTAGCCGGTTTGACCGAGCCGGAGCCTTCCTGATCATGCGGCCGGGCGGCGGGCTGGCCCGGGCCCAACGGGTCAGGTTCCAGCCACGATCGGCCGCGCCTGTTTCCCTGCGTCCGCCGGACTACGGTAGATACATGTCCGCACAGCGCGCAGCAAGGGTGTCGAGCCGATGAGTAACCAGTTTCCCTTCGGCTTCACCCCAGGCAGTGGAGGCGGCGACCCAGAGCAGGGGCCCCTCGGCCCGTTCGGCGGCGCGGCGCCGTTCTTCGCCGAGCTGGAGAAGCTGCTGTCCTGGCAGGGCGGCCCGGTCAACTGGGAGCTCGCCCGGCAGGTGGCGGCGCGGACCGTCGGCTCCGACGACCCGGCGATCACCGCGGCGGACGAGGAGAACGTCGCCGGTGCGCTGCGCATCGCCGACCTCTGGCTCGACCCGGTCACGCCGCTGCCAGCCGGCGGAGCGACGGCGTGGGCCTGGTCCCGGCTGCGCTGGATCGACGCGACGCTCCCGGTCTGGCGGACGCTGTGCGACCCGGTCGCGACGAAGGTGGTCGAGGCGATGCGCGCCGGCCTGTCCGGCGGCCTCGCCCAGCTCGGCGGTGCCGAGGGCCTGCCACCGGAGCTCGCGGCGGCATTGCCGCCCGGCCTCGACCTCGGCCAGCTGATGGCCGCCGGCGGCCCGGTCGTCGAGATGATGAACCGGGTCGGCGGGATGCTGTTCGGCGCCCAGGTCGGCCAGGCGATCGGGACGCTCGCCGGGGAGGTCGTGTCCTCGACGGAGATCGGGCTTCCGCTGGCGCCGGCCGGGACGGCCGCGCTGTTGCCGGCGAACGTCGCCGCCTTCGGCGAGGGGCTCGGCATCGAGGCCGAGGAGGTCCGGATCTACCTGGCGCTGCGGGAGGCCACGGCGACCCGGCTGTTCGCCCACGTCCCGTGGCTGCGCGCGCACCTGCTCGGGACCGTGGAGGAGTACGCCCGGGGCATCACGGTCGACCAGGAGGCGCTGGGCCAGGTGATGCGGATGGTCGACCCGACCACGATCATGGATCCGCAGAAGCTCTCCGAGGCGCTCGGCGAGGACGTGTTCGCCGATGCCACGACGCCGGAGCAGGAGGCGGCGCTCGGCCGGTTGGAGGTCGCGCTCGCGCTCGTCGAAGGCTGGGTCGACCACGTGGCCGACATCGCGGCCAGCGAGCACCTGCCCGGCGCCGCCCGGCTGCGCGAGATGGTGCGCCGGCGGCGGGCCGAGGGCGGGCCGGCCGAGCAGACCTTCGCGACCCTGGTGGGCCTGTCCCTGCGGCCACGGCGGCTGCGAGAGGCCGCGGCGCTGTGGGAGGCGCTGAGGGTGGCGCGCGGCGCCGACGGGCGCGACGCCGTCTGGGGCCATCCGGACCTGCTGCCGTCGGCGGACGACCTGACCAACCCCGACGGGTTCGTCTCTGGAGCGACGGCGAGCCTGCTCGACCCGATCGCCGAGATCGAGAAGCTGCGGGACACGCCGCCCGAGGAGCCCGGACCCGACGCGTCGGCGTAGCCGGCACGTGATCCACCGGTCGATGCAGGAACGCGCGGGGTGCGTCCCAGCGCGGACACCTCTGGGTCAACGGTTACCAACCGGGACCAACCGGCCCGCTGCTCGATCCCGGGTGCCGTTAGGTCACACCGTCGCGTCGACTAGGCCGACCTAAGGCCATCTGAGCGTCACCATCGAGAAGCCCCCAGTAACCCGACTCTGCCGGAGATAGGAAAAGGGAGCGCCGGGCCCCGGCAGGGATTTCCCGTTCTTGCACGGCATGTATCCATGGCGCTCCGGAGCGGAGTATCGCCGCCGGCCGTGGGCGTCTCGTTCCAGGCGGACGCCGGACCCTCGGCGCGCGCGCCGGGCGGTCACCGCCGCCCGGACGGCGACCAGGGGGTCACGCCGCCGGCCGGCCCGCCGGCCTCGCCCGATGTCCGGCTGGGCAGGATGGGTCCCGCCGCCGTGCGACCGCCGGGCCCAGGAGACAAGACCTCTGGGTGGACAGGCGATCCAGGCGGCGGGCGCGGGCCCGGCCAGCTGAGGACCGGCCCCGCGCCCGAGACGGCCCGCGCCAGGGACAGGGACGCGATCGTGTTTCCCCCGCGCCCCCGGCTTGCGCCCGGGCAGGCGGCCAGCCGACGCGAGCCCACCCGGGTTCGGCGAAGCCGCCCGGCCGATGGCCGGCCCCCGGCCGTCTCGAACACCGTGTCCGAGCACCACTGGGCGTCCGCGCCCGGCGACGTGGCCGGGTGACGGACCTGGGAAGGGAGATCCGCGTGGCCGACAGCTACGAGGGCTACTGCGTCAAGTGCAAGGAGAAGCGCCACTACGAGGGTGAGGTGCGGATCAGCGAGTCGGGCCGACGGATGGCCAGGGGGACCTGCCCGGTCTGCGGATCGACGATCAACCGGATCCTCGGCAAGGCCTGACCGCCAGGCAGGGCGGATGCCGGCGGGCGCGGCGGAGGTGGGTCGCCGCGCCGCCGGTGGCGCGGCGACGGGCTGTCAAACGGCCGCCGTCCACAGTCGTCCCCGTAAGGATGCCGGGACCGCGGGCGGTGTGCGACCGTACGGGCTGCCGGGGCCGACGGCCCGCGGGATCGACGACGATCGCCCCGCGGTCGAAGGCCCCGGCGCCAGCCGCGGCGTCTCCCCGGGGGCTCGCGCCGACATCCCGCGACGCTCGTCCGCGCCTCGCCGTCCGCCAGACGGCACCGGCCCGGGCCAGGAGGTGCCCCCCATGCGCCCGGTGCTCAAGCCAGGTCTGCGCCGCCTGTGGCGGGACGGGTCCACCCTGCAGTTAGGGGTGGACCCGTCCCGCGCCCTCGTCCTGCCCGGGGTGACACCCGGGCTCGTCGCCGCGCTCGACGCCCTGGACGGCTCGCGTGCCGGCGCCCGGCCGGCCGCCGACGCGGACCAGACCACCACCACCGCGCTGCTCGGTCTGCTGGACGAGGCCAGGCTGCTCGACGATGCCGCGCCGGACGACGCCGAGGAACCACCGCTGCCCACCCTCGACCGGGACCGCCTGCGGCCGGATCTCGCCGCTCTCTCGCTTGCCACCAGCCATCCTGGTGGCGCGCGCCAGGTGCTCGCCGGGCGGCGGCGTGCCCGGGTCCGCGTCCGGGGCGCCGGTCGGGTCGGCGCGCACGTCGCCACGCTGCTCGCCGCCGCCGGCGTTGGGCGAGTGATCGTCGACGACGCGGGGCTGGCCGGTCCGGCCGACGTCTCCCCCGGTGGGCTGGGCCTCGACGCCATCGGCCGGCCGCGCGCGCTGGCCGCGATGGCGGCGCTGGGCCGGGTGACCCGGCCCCCGGCCCCGGCGGGCGTCGCGGCACCGTTCCACCCGGACCTGGTCGTGCTTGCCCCGGTCGGGCTGCCCGTACTGCGCCCCGACGAGTCACTGGAGCTGGCGCGCGGCGGCGTCCCCCATCTGCTCACGGGCGTCCGGGAGACCACCGGGGTGATCGGTCCGCTCGTCGTGCCCGGGCGAACGCCGTGCCTGCACTGTCAGCACCTGCACCGGTACGCGGCCGACGCGGCCTGGCCGCTGCTGGCCCTGCAGCTCGCCCGGCGCGCCGAGACCGGCCCGGACGCCTGTGATGTGACGCTCGCCGCGCAGGTCAGCGCGCTCACGGCCGCGCAGGCGCTGGCCTTCCTCGACGCCGGGGGCGCCCTCGAGACGCTGCCGGCCACGGCCGCGGGAACGCTGGAGATCGCGACCCCCGACTGGCGCATCCGCCGGCGCACCTGGCAGCCACACTCCGACTGCCCCTGCGGCGCAGCCGATACCTCGGCATAGCCGGCACCGCCGGGCAGAGCTCCCGGCCGCCCCCCATGCCCGATCGCAACGATCTTGACTCCGGCCACATTGCCGCGGAATGGTACGCCGGCTGGCCGCCCCGCCGGCCCGTGAGCTCCGAATCCGGGATGGCCACTCCGCGGGGGGTGGACGATAGGGGGGTGTCCGACATCCCCCGCCGGGCCGTCGTGCGGACGGCCCGGCTCGCCACGCTCCCCCTCGGCTACGCCGGCAGGGCGACGCTCGGCGTCGGCCGCCGCCTCGGCGGCCGGCCCGCCGAGGCCGTCGCGACCGAGCTCCAGCAGCGCACCGCCGAGCAGGTCTTCCGGGTCCTCGGCGAGCTCAAGGGCGGCGCGATGAAGCTCGGGCAGATGCTGTCGGTCTTCGAGGCGGCGCTGCCCGACGAGGTCGCCGGCCCCTACCGCGCGGCGCTGACCAAGCTGCAGGAGGCGGCCCCGCCGCTGCCCGCGGCGACCATCCGCAAGGTGCTCGCCGCCGAGCTGGGCCCGGACTGGCGGGAGCTGTTCGCGTCCTTCGACGACGTGCCCGCCGCCGCCGCCAGCATCGGGCAGGTCCACCGGGCGGTCTGGTCGGACGGCCGGCCCGTCGCGGTGAAGGTGCAGTATCCGGGCGCGGGCCCGGCGCTGCTGTCCGACCTGACCCAGCTCGGCCGCGCCGCGCGCCTGTTCGGCGTGCTCGCGCCGGGGCTGGACGTGAAGCCGCTGATCGAGGAGCTGCGGGCGCGGGTCGCCGAGGAGCTCGACTACCGGCTCGAGGCAAGCTGGCAGCGCGCGTTCGCCGAGGCCTACCAGGGGGACCCCGACATCGCCATCCCCTGGCCGCTCGCGGCCAGCGACCACGTGCTCGTGGCCGAATGGCTCGACGGCGTCCCACTCGCGGACGTCATCGCCGGCGGCGACCAGGCCCAGCGGGACCGGGCGGGGCTGCTGCTGTGCCGGTTCCTCTATTCCTGCCCGGCGCGCTCCGGGCTGCTGCACGCCGACCCGCACCCGGGCAACTTCCGGCTGCTGGCCGACGGCCGGCTCGGCGTGCTGGACTTCGGCGCGGTACAGCGGCTACCGGACGGGCTGCCCGAGGTGATGGGCCGGCTGACCCGGCTCGCGCTCGACGCGCGGCGCGCCACCGCCATCGCCATCGCCATCGCCACCGAGTCGAAGGGCACCAGCACGAATGACAGCGGCGTGAACGGGGCCGCGGCCCTCGCGGACGAGAACGCCGCGGCGCAGGTGGTCGAAGGGCTGCGCCGTGAGGGGTTCATCCGGCCCAACGTGACGGTCGACGCCCAGGAGCTGCTGGAGCATCTCGGCCCGTTGCTCGACGCGCTCGCCGAGAAGGAGTTCACATTCTCCCGTCAGTGGCTGCGAGCACAGGCGCTGCGGCTGGCCGACTGGCGCTCACCGGCCGCCCAGGTCTCCCGCCAGCTCAACCTGCCGCCGTCCTACCTGCTGATCCACCGGGTCACGATGAGCGGGATCGGTCTGCTCTGCCAGCTCGGTGCCACGACGTCGCTGCGGACGGAGATGGAACGCTGGCAGCCTGGCTTCGCCCCGCCCGGCTCGGCCGCCGCCCGGCACGCGGCCAGGGCGAACCGTCCAGGCCGCCCGCTGCCCACGATCGCCGTCGCGCCCGGCGGCGACGCCACCAGGACGCCGGCCGACCCGATCCTGTTCGGCCCGCCGCCCCAGCGCCGGGCCCGAGCGCCCCGCACGCCCAGGCCGCCGCGCCAACGCGGCGGCGAGAGCCCGGTGGACGAGCCAGGGCGCTAGCCCGCTGGCGCGCGGGACGCTAGCGCGCGGGACGCTAGCGCGCGGGACGCTAGCGCGCGGGACGCTAGCGCGCGGGACGCTAGCGCGCGGGACGCTAGCGCGCGGGACGCTAGCGCGCGGGACGCTAGCGCGCGGGACGCTAGCGCGCGGGACGCTAGCGCGCGGGACGCTAGCGCGCGGGACGCTAGCGCGCGGGACGCTAGCGCGCGGCCGCGGCGTCGCCGGAGCGACGCTGCTCGGGCGGGAGCTCGCTGTGGCCGCGGTCGTCGCGCTCGCCGAGGTAGAGGAAGCCGTACGCCTCGTCCCGGAAGGTGACGCCGGCGGTGCGCAACGCCTCGTTCCAGTCGCCGGTGCAGCTCGTCCGCGCGCCCTCACTGCCGTGATCGGCGGTGAGCAGGATCGTGACCCGCTCGGTGAGCCCGCGGGCGTCCAGCAGGTCCAGGAAGACGCCGAGGCGGCGGTCCGAGTCCAGGAGCGAGGCCCGGGACTGCGCCGAATACGGCCCTCCGCCGTGATGGCCGGTGTCGGTCACCGTCGTGTTCCACCAGGTGAAGGCCGGCGGGTCCTGGCTCTCCCACAGATCGAGCATCTGCTTGAGCCCGAGTGCGTCGACCCGGCTGGACCAGCCATAGTCCGCGTCCGCGGCCAGCCATTCCTGGCTGGTGTTCGGGTCGTCGTCGCCGCGCGGCAGATGGTCGGCCATGCCGCCGGCACCGTCGAGGCTCTCCAGCGCCCGGACCAGTTCGAACGTGGAGTAGGTCGCGCCTCGATCGATCGGCTCGTTCACGCACGCGGTCATCGCGCCCGGGCGGGCGGCGGCGATCACCTCGAACACGGTGCGCACACCGGGCCGCAGGTGCTGGCAGGCGGTGTGCCAGACGCGCACCTCGTTGGTGACGACCTGCTCACCGGTGGCACGGTCGAAGTAGACGTTGTTCAGGATGCCGTGCCGGCCGGGGCCGACGCCGGTGAGCGCCGACGTGTGGTTGGTGAGCGTGACGCTTGGGAACTCCGCCACCGCCCCGCCGGTCAGCGCGCAGCCGCGCGCGAGCAGCCTGGCGACGTTCGGCAGCCGGCCCTCCGCGGCCAGCGCGAGGAGGTCGTTGCAGTTGGTGCCGTCCCAGAGCAGGCCGACGACGTGACGCAGCGGCGCCATCCCGGCGAGGTCGTCGTCGAGCAGGTCGGCCAGCGCCGTGCCCTCGACACCCGGCATCGTCGCGCCCGCGAGCGCGGCCAGTGTCGGGGCGAGGTCCACGACCCGGGCGTGGCGCGCCAGCAGGCCGCGGGCGCGCACACCGGCGCCGGACAGCACCAGCGGGGCACGCGACTGGCCGGCGTCGAGTGATCCGTGCTCGCCGAGGTGGCCGCCGCGCTCCGGCCAGTAGTGGCCGGGCGTGTGCATGACGACGACGTCGGGCGACCGGGTCGGGTCGGCGAAGACCGAGGCGAGCCGTGGCCCGGCGAGCGGGTACGAGTTGCGCTCGTTCGGCGGCGACGGGTCGGCGAGCGCCGCGGTGCGCGGCACCGCGTGCAGCGGGTCCCGCGTCTCGACCGGGTTGCGGCCGCGCAGCACCTGCCACGGGCCGTCGGGCGCGGCGGCGGGTACCCGGGCCGCTCCGGCGGCGTTGGCGACGTGCAGCCAGCCGTCGTCGACCCAGGCGACCAGGTCGACGATGTGATCCAGCTCCGGGGCGGTCAGCACAGCAGTGGTCAGGGCCCGCTCGGCGGACCGCGACGAGGTGAGAGAGCCGGACGGGTTCCGCCCGGCCCCGGTCTGGACGGGGTAGGCCCGCTCGCTGCTCGGCACGATCGGAACACTACTGGCACACACCGTACCGACAGGCGACGTGCGCCTCACCCCCGAGGGGCGAATCACCGAACAGATGGAGCTGGGCGCGGGGGCCCCCCCCCCGGGGGGGGGCCCCCCGCCCCCCGGGGGGGGGGGGGGGCCGCGGGGGGGGGCCGGCCGGGGGGTGGTGAA
>NZ_JASNFO010000029.1:0-54169 GCF_032027725.1 Pseudofrankia coriaricola
CGTGGGGCCACACACCGACCAGTTGGTGCGGGCCGCTTGGCCCGCCCGAGTGGGGCGAGCCAAGCGGCCAGCGGGTGAGGATCGGGAACGGATGGCGGGACCTGTCGGCTGTGTGATCGAAAAGCATGATCGCACGGTCTCAGGGGCTAGGCCGCGACCACCTTGCGAGGACGGCCACGGGGGCGCTTGTACGGGACCACCACGCCGGTGACCACGAGCTCACCGCCCCACACGCCCCAGGGCTCGTGGCGGTCAAGCGCCGTCGACAGGCAGGCCATCCGGATTGGGCAGTCGCGGCAGATCGCCTTGGCGGACTCGACGTCCGCCGGCGACTCCGCGAAGAACAGGTCGGGGTCAGCGTCCCAGCAGGGTAGCGAGAGACGCTCCCGCTCGATCCGGGCAACGATCGAGGGGTCGAACACCGGTGTCACCTCCGACACGGGAATTTCTTCGGTGCGGTCAGAAGGGGAAAAACACAAAGGCCGCGGTCCCCAGCGGGGTCCGCGGCCTCGGGTTCTGGCCTAGGTGCCGGTCTTATACCGGCGGTTCCGTCTGGGACGGACCCCTGCTGCGTGGGTGGCGTCGCGTGAACGCCTGGGTCTTGGCCTGGAGCTGGTTGGTGTGGGCGATGGCAGCCGTCTTGAAGGCGGACTTGTCCCGTGCGGACGGAGCGGCGACGCTCGCGGCATGCCGATCCGCCGGGACGACGATCGGCTTCACAGCCGGAACGACGTCGAGACGGGCTTCGTCCGCCAGCGCATATGCCATCGGCGCCTCGGCCGGCGGCATGTCCGCCATGGACACGAAGGTCAGCGTCGAGACATCCGTCCCGCCACGTGCGGCCGATGCCCCCGCCGCGTTGGTGCCGCGCCAGAAACCGCCTGCGCCGGCAGCCCCGAGCATGGGGCCGGACAGGATGCTCGCCTCACGCGGACGCGCGAGAACGGACCCGAGCTCGGCACAGCCGGCGTCGAAGACCGCGACACGAATGCCAGTAAGCACCCCTATCGCCTCCTCTCGCACGGCCGGTCCGCCCTCGCGTCCGACATCTGTCCTTGGCATCTGAGATCCGGAGCCACAATGATCGCCGTGCCCAGACCCGTGGGATGGGGACCCAGGGGACCATGGCCCAGCGCTCAGTGAGCACCAGCTCCGGTGTTCACGGGTAACGGTAGGGGGCCGCCGGAACCGCGACAACTTATTTTTTGAGTCGGACAGGCGACACCATAGGTAACGCCCGCCGAGACGAACTGTCAGCCCATTACGTCACGTGACGACTCATGCCGGAGAGGTCACGGACGGCGGCCGGTGTGTGGCCTCGACGCGCCGGCCGACCCACCCCGCTGACCGCCGCCGGCCGAGTGGCCAGCCGGTCAGCCCGGTCAGCCGGCCAGCTGGTCAGGGCGTGGCGGTGACCAGGGCGAGCACGTCGGCGCCGTAGCTGTCCAGCTTCACCTGGCCGATGCCGGGGATGGCGACCAGTTCGGCGACCGTGCTCGGCTGGCTCTCGGCGATCGCCTCCAGCGTCGCGTCGGTCAGGACGACGAAGGCCGGCCTGCCCAGCTCGCGCGCCTTCTCCGCCCGCCACTCGCGCAGCCGGTTGAGCAGGGCTCGGTCGACGTGGCGGGGGCACGTCGCGCACCGGCCGACGCGGGCCGCCGCGCCGGTGAGCGCCTGACCGCACACCCTGCAGCGCACGGCCGACCGGCCCCTCGGCCTGGCCGCCCCGCTCACCGCGGCGCCGTCCCCGCCACTCCCTCTCGGGCCTTCCGACGGGCCTCGGCGGCCAGCGGACGCGGGCCGGCCACCCGCCGGGCGCAGCCCGTCGAGGAACCGGGACGGCCGCCGCGGGCGCCCCCCCGCGGCGCGCGCGAGCGACCACGACAGCGCCAGATGCTCCCGCGCCCGGGTGACACCCACGTAGAGCAGCCGGCGCTCCTCCTCGATCTCCTCGTCGGTCTGCGCGTGCACGATCGGCACCATCCCGTCGACCAGCCCGACGAGGAACACCGCGTCCCACTCCAGGCCCTTGGCCCCGTGCAGCGAGGCCAGCGTCACCCCTTCGACGGTGGGGACGTGCTGGTGCGTCGCCCGGTCGGCGAGGTCCGCGACGAAACGCTCCAGCCCGGCGTCGGGCTCGGCGACGGACAGGTCGACGGCCAGGCGGTGCAGAGCGGCGAGGTTCTCCCAGCGCTCCCGCTCGACGCCGACGGTGGGCGCCGTCGCCCGCCAGCCGCCGGCCCTCAGCACATCGGCGACCGTGTCCGTGAGCCCCGCCGGGCGGTCCGTGTCGGCGGAGCGCACCGCGGCGCGCAGCAGCCGCACCGCGTCGCGCACCTCCGGCCGCTGGAAGAACCGCTCACCGCCCTTCACCAGGTACGGGATGCCGGCGGCGCCAATCGCCTCCTCGTAGGCCTCCGAGGCGGCGTTGATCCGGTACAGCACGGCGATCTCGCTCGCCGGCACGCCGCCGGCGAGCAGGGTCCGGATCCGGGCCACCACGGCCTTGGCCTCGTCCGCCTCGTCCGCGCACTCGAGCAGCGCCGGCTCCGGGCCGTCGGGGCGCATCGCGACGAGACCTGGCCTGCTGGCCGCCACCCCACCGACGGCGGGGATGCCGGCGCGGCCGACGACCCCGCCGGGCCGCGCGCTCGCCTTCCCCTGCCCCGCCGATCCCGATGGCCCCGCGGGAGCCGCGGCGAGCAGCGCGTTCGCGAGTCCGACGACCTGCGGGGTCGAGCGATAGTCGCGGACGAGGTGGACGACGGTCGCGTCCGGGAACCGGCGTGGAAACTCGACCAGGTAGCGCGGCGAGGCGCCGCTGAACGAGTAGATGGTCTGGTGCGGGTCACCCACGACGCACAGGCTGTCCCGGTCCCCGAGCCAGGCGTCGAGCACCCGCTGCTGCAGTGGGTTGACGTCCTGGTACTCGTCCACGACGAAGTGCCGGTACCGCGACCGCAGCTCCGTCGCGACCCAGGAGTGCTCCTCGATGACCGCCGCGGTCAGCAACAGCAGATCGTCGAAATCGACCACGCCGGCCGCGCGCTTGACCTGCTCGTAGTCGGCGTAGAGCCGGCCGACCGCGTCCGCCGGCCAGACGGTCTCGCGCCCCGCCGCCTCGGCCGTGCGCGGGTAGTCCTCGGGGGTCACCATCGTGGCCTTCGCCCACTCGATCTCGGAGGCGAGGTCACGCAGTTCGCTCCGGTCAGGGCGTCGCGCGGAACGGCCCGCGGCCTTCACGATGAGTGGGATGCGGCTCTCCACAAGGGCGGGGAGCGCGGCACCGGCCACCTTCGGCCAGAAGTACCCAAGCTGGCGCAGCGCCGCCGCGTGAAACGTCCGGGCCTGTACCCCCTCGACGTCCATCCCCCGCAGCCGGGCACGCAGCTCACCGGCGGCCCGGTTGGTGAACGTCACCGCGAGCACCTGGTCGCCGGGCACGCCCTGGCGGGTGAGGTGCGCGATCCGGCGGGTGATGGTCCTGGTCTTCCCCGTCCCGGCGCCGGCGAGAATGCATATCGGCCCCACCGGGGCGAGCACCGCCGCGCGTTGCTCCGGGTCGAGCCCGCCTTCCTCGAGGCGGTCGGCCAGCGGGCCGTCCTCGGGTTCTCCGCCCTCGTAGCGGCGTCTGTCGGTGGAGCCGCCGGCGAGCCCGGCGGCCGCGGCGCCGCGCGGACCGGTTCCGCCCGTGGCCGGGCGCGGCCGGGCGGCGTCAGCCGACACGGCCGGGCGAGACGGACGGGAGGCGGCGGCCAGCTCACCGGACATGACCTGAAACCGTAGTCACTGCTCGCGGTGGGAAGCGGCGGGGCCGTCGGCGGGTTGTGGATGGCTGGCACCCGGCATGAGCGGCCGCAGCGTCGGAATCTCTACCCGTGTGCCCAGATATGTCGGTCTCTGCCTCGTGACGGTGCGGCGACGGGTTGGGTGCTTGAGTGTCCTGGCGGCGATCCGGCAGGTCTGCCAGTCACCTCGTCCAGCCCGAACAGGGCCAGGCCACGGCCGGCTGTCCGGGACCGGGACCGGGTAGATCGGGCGCTCAGCGCCCGACGGGCGAGAGGATGACCAGTGCTCACGATGTACAGCACCAGCTGGTGCGGCTACTGCAAGCGGCTCAAGCGCCAGATGGACGACGCGGGCATCCCGTATGAGGTCGTCGACATCGAGTCCGACCCCACTGCCGAGCAACTGGTCCGCGATGCGAACAACGGCAACGCGACCGTACCCACGGTCGTCTTCCCGGATGGGACTGTGATGACGAATCCGTCCCTCCGTCAGGTCGCCGAGAAGGTCACTTCTGCCGCATAACGGATACGCAGAGCAACGAGAAAATCGGCGCTCGACGCCCTCCGGACGCATACACGGCCGGCTCATGGGACGGTGTCCGTCACTGCCCGTGAAGTTTGTGGGAGAGTTCGGCCTGTGTCGTCACCACCCTCAGGACAGGCGCGCAGCACCGTGGACGCTGCCGCGCGGGCCGCGCAAGCCCTCCACCACATGGAGGCGACCGGGTTCGTGGAAATCTCCGCGACAACGGCCACCTACCTGCAGGTGGTTGGGACGCTGCCCGGTCTGGATCCGGGAACGCAGTTTCCACGGTCGGCAAGTCTCGCCGCCCGCGTACTCGACGGTGCCCCAGCCATCGGTACCAATGTGGGGATGGAACCGAGTCTGGCGGACACGGCGGAACACGAACGCCTCGGGGTGGGCAGTCACGTCGTCGTGCCGGTCCTCACCCGGACGGGTGAGCTCGCCGGACTGCTGGTCGGGCTCGACCGCGGCGCGGTCGAGGTCGGTCCCACCGCGCTGCCACTGCTGCGCGGCATAGCCGATGGTCTGGGCGCCGCGTGGCCGGCGGACGGTGCCACGCCCGCCGCGGCCCCACCGGCCGCGCCGAGCACGGCCGGCGAAACCTCCACGAGCGCCGTACCCGGCGTCCCCTCTCTCGGACCACCGCGACCGGGGCCTGGCCAGCGCGGCGTGCCGTCGACGGCGCCCGGCGCCGCGGCGGGGCCGCCAGTCACCGGCCCCGGACGCGCCGTACCCGGACCCGGCCCGCTGGCCGGGGGCGCCGCCGGGGCGGCCAGGGCACCGCGGCCCGGACCCCCGCCACGGCCGGGTCCCCGGCCGGGGCCGCCGCCGCGCGCCGCCGCCCCGCACCCCGCGCAGCCATCGACGGCACCGCCCGGAGCGGCTCCGGGAGCGGGTGGCGAGATGCGGCTGCGCCGGACCGGCGCCGGCTGGGTGGTCGAAGGCCCCGGCACGGACGTCCGACCGGTGGGTGACCTGATCTCCGCGATGGTGCTGGCCGATCTGCTGGCGGAGGACCTGAACCCGCCCGGCCGGCCGCGCCGCGCCGACCGGGAGCTCGGCGAGATCGAGAAGCTGCGGCTGTCGGTGGTCCAGCTGGAGCACGCGCTCGCGTCCAGGGTGATCGTGGAGCAGGCGATCGGCGTGCTGGCCGAGCGCCATCACATCAAGCCGCGAGACGCGTTCGAGCGGCTGCGGCGCACCGCGCGGGGCATGGGCCGCCGGGTGCATGACCTGGCCCGCCAGGTCGTCGAATCGGTCAGCGACCCGCGGATCGCGCTGCCAGGAGAGCTCGGCGGCCGGCCGGGGCCGGGGGCCGCGGCCGGGCCAGGGCCGGGCACCGCGCCCCGGCCGACCCCACCGCGTCCCACGCCTACCCGCCACTGACGCGCGCGACCTCCGGCGCCGGCCGGCTCCTCGACGGTGCGTCCCGAGGAGCGGCCAGCGGCCCGGGCGCCGAAGAGCCAGGAACCGGTCGGACTAGTCGACCACGGTGGCCGTCACAGAGCCGAGCGCCGCGACCGCGCCCGTGATCTTCTCGGCGTCTCCGACGAGGACCGTGACGAGCCTGGTCGGCGCGAGCAGGCCGGCGGACACGGCGAGCACGTCGTGGGCGGTGACCTTGGTCAGTGCCGCCGGGTGGTCACGCAGGTACTCGACCCCGATGCCCGCGCCCGCGAGCCCCGACAGCGTGGAGGCGAGGCCGGCGGCCGTCGCGCTACCTAGCGCCATCGTCCCCACGGAGTACTGCCGGGCCGCCTCGAGCTCGTCCGAGGCGGGCTCGAGAACCGCCATGCGGCCGAGCTCGTAGAAGATCTCCAGCAACGCGGGCCCGGTGACGTCGGTCGCGACGTCGGCGGCGGCCGTGAACCGGGAGCCGGCCAGGTAGTGGTCGACGGAGCTGCGCGGCGAGTAGGTGTAGCCCTTGTCCTCGCGGATGTTGTCGACCAGCCGGGAGCTGAAGTAGCCCCCGAAGATCGTGTTGGCGAGACGCTGCGCCGGGTAGCCGGGATCGTGGCGGTCGAGCGCGCCGCCGCCGAGGCGGATGTTCGTCTGCACCGCGCCCGGTCGGTTCACGATCAGGATCGGACCGGTCGCCAGGGCCGGGACCGTCGGCATGGCCTCGGGCTCGCCACCGGACCAGCCGCCCAGTGCCGCCTCGACGGCGCCGAGCGCGGTCGCCGCGTCGACGTCGCCGACCAGGGTGAGGATCGCGCCGCGCGGGGAGATCCTGGCCGTGTGCAGGTCACGGACCGCGCCGACGCCCACCCCGGCGAGCACGGCCGGCTCGGCCACCACGCTGCCGTAGGGGTGCCCGGGGAACATCCGGCGCAGCAGCGCCTCCCGGGCGATCACGGCCGGCTGGCTGAGCGCCATGGTGGCGTCCTCGACCACCCGGTCGCGCTCGCCGCTGAACTCGTCGTCGGGGTAGGTCGCCTCGGTCAGCACCTCGGCGAGGATGCCCAGCAGCGGGTCGAGGTTGGTGGCCAGCGCCGAGCCGACGACCGCGAGCCGGTCGGCGTCGACCCCGGTAGAGAGGGATCCGCCGAGTGCCTGCACGGCGGTGGCGATCTCCACCCGGTCACGCTTCGACGTACCGGTGAAGAGCGTCTCGGCGAGCAGCTCGGACTGCGCGGCGAAGTCCGTGCCCAGGCCGGTGAACGGGATCCGCAGGCGCAGCTCCACCAGCGGGACGCTGGTGCGTGCCACCACCAGCACGCGCAGCCCGTTCGGCAGCGTCCGCTCCACCACCGTCGGGAGCTCCGCCGGCAGCGTCGGGCGGACGGCCGGGATGACGCCGGCCCGCTCGGTCATCGTCGTCATCGCCCGCTCCGTCCCGTCGCTCGATGTCCACTACCAGCCGCCGGGCACGCGGAACCACGCCATGATCGCGTCGGCTTCGGCCGATCGGCCGCCCCGCGGGCGACCATCGCGTACTTCCGCGCGTTCACCGTCATGAGGCCGCCCCGGCCTTGAGCTCCAGCACCGAGCGTCCCTGCGCGCGCAGCGCGGCCGCCGCCGCGGCGACGTCGTCGCCGGTCACCTCGGACAGCAACGCCGGCAGCTCGTTGAGCGTCTCCGGGCGGCCCCGGTGCAGCTCGAAGGCACCAAACGCGAGCGCCCGGCCCAGCGCGTCGTCCGCCTCGCGCAGCAGCCCCGAGGCGACGCGCGCGCGGATCCGTTCCAGTTCGCCGTCGGCAAGACCGTCGGTCGCGAGCCGGTCGAGCTCCTCGTCGATCGCGGCGAGGATCCCGTCGGCCGGTGACTCGGCCGGGTGGCGGGCCTCCACCGTCAGCAGCAGCGGGTCGCGCTGGTCGAACGGGTCACCGAAGGTGCCGACGTAGCTGCTCACGCCGATCACCGACCGGTCGGCCTGTACCAGCCGCCGCTCCAGCCGGCTCGCGTCACCAGAAGTGAGCACGTCGGTCAGCAGGTAGTGCGCGAGGAAGGCGGACAGGTCGGCATCCGGGTCCGGGACCCGGTAGCCGATCGCGAGCGCCGGCCGGGGCGCGAGCTTGTCGACGAGATCGTCCCGCCGCTCGTCGGACCTGACCGGCTCGGCGAAGCTGCGTCGCTCCGGCACCGCGCGGGCGGCGATATCGCCGAAGTACCGCTCCACGAGTTTCATCGCGTCGTCGGCGGCGAAGTCACCCGCGATCGTCAGGACGGCGTTGCCTGGCGCGTAGAACTTCTCGAAGAAATCCTCCGCGTCGTCCAGGCTCGCCGCCTCCAACTCGCTGAAGTCGCCGTAGCCGTTGTGGGCGTTTGGGAAGGTGTCGAACGCGACCGGCGGCAGGGTGATCCAGGGGAAGCCGCCGTATGGGCGGTTCATCACGTTTACCCGGATTTCCTCCTGGACGACGGCGATCTGGTTGTCCAGGTTCTCGCGGGTGATTTTCGGGGCCCGCATCCGGTCGGCCTCGAGGAAGAGAGCGAGCTCGAGCGCGCCGGCCGGAAGCAGCTCGTAGTAGTCCGTGTGGTCCGGGTGCGTCGAACCGTTGAAGATTCCACCCGCGGCCTGCACGTACTTCGGGTGTTCGGCCTTCCCGACGTTCTCGCTGCCCTGGAACATCATGTGCTCGAACAGGTGCGCGAACCCGGTGCGGCCCTCCGGCTCGGACCGGAATCCGACGTCATAGTGCACGGCGACGGCCACGACCGGCGCTGTCGCGTCGGGGGCGAGCACGACCCGCAGCCCGTTGTCGAGCCGGGTCTTCTCGAGCGGATAGGCGGGCGAGGGGAGAGACGAGGTCATCGTGGCGGACGCCGTCGGGTCGGTGCCGGTGCGTGAGGACACATCTCGCCACGCTACTGCCCCAGGACGGTTCACCGGCACCGGTAGCGCCAACCGGCGGGCCCCGGGGCGCCCGCGCGCTTTGGCGGACGGAACACGGCGCCGATGACGCGGTTCGTCCGCCAAAGCCAGGTGAGGGTCAGCGGGCTGGGGTCGGGGTGGCGGACGCGGTCGGGATGGCCGGATCCGCGATCGGGCTCGCGCTGATGGCGAGGGCCGGGAGACCGCCGCGCAGGATGGTGCCGGCGCAGACGGCGAACCCGACGAGCAGGAGCGCGTTCGCGATGGTGCCGACGACGCCGCTACCGCCGCCGGCGAAGTTGACCGGCTCGTAGGCGACGAACAGCGCCGCCGCCCAGCGGGGCACGGCCCGCGACCGCCACAGCGCGATGCCGAGGCACACCATCGAGACCAGACCACCGACGAGGCTGAACAGGACGAACGCCTGGAACTGCGCCGAGCCGCTCATGTGGTGCATCAGCGCGGCGCCGGCAGCGTGGTCGGTCTCCGCCGCCGCCGCGCGCACGTTGTCGGTGCTGACCAGGCCGATCCAGGCGCTGCCGGAGATGATCCCGAGCCAGCCGGCGACACTCGCGAGCCGGCGCGCCCGTGGGAACGCCAGCAGCGCGGCAATCGCGGTGGCCGCGCCCAGCAGCAGGATCAGGATCTCCGCGGCGAGTCCCGCGTCGACCCGACCGGCGTGCGCCGCGAACCTGTCGACCGCGGCGACATCATCGCCCTCGCCGCTCGCGGGGAGAAGGGCGGTCGCCAGGACGGCGCCCAGCCCGGTGAGGAGCAGACAGGCGGCGGCGAGCAGCCGGCCGACCGGCGAGGTGGACGGTACGGCGGGGGTTGCGGCGGTGGGCATGGCATCTGTTCCTTCCAGGGCGTCCGGGACTGATGGCGTCCAGGACTGGATGACTTCGAGCGCGGGATGTGGTCGCGGCGTCGAGCGACGCGCTGCCGCGACGAGGGACCGGACCGAGACCTGGGCGAAGCTGGCGCGGACTCGGGGCGAAGCGGGCGGTCGAGGTGAGCCGGGTGAGCCGGCGCGGCCCCGGGGTCAGCCGGGTCGGCCGGCACCCGGGGCCGCGGGGTCAGCTGACCTCAAAGCCGCTCGCGAGGATGCTGGCGAACTCCGGGGGCGGCCCGACGGGGGTGGAGACGATGTAGCGGCCGGGGCTGAGCGTCGCCAGGCCGTAGGCCGGGTCGGAGCCGGTGGGCTGGGCCACCGCGACGATGTCGGCGATGTCCTCGAGGTTGGCCTTGCGGGCCTGCACGTCGGCCGCGGTCGCGGTCTGGCCGTCGCGGACCTTGCCGAGCAGCAGGATGAAGCCGGCCTTCGCCGGGTCGGTGCCGGTGTTGGCGAACTTCATCGCCACCGGGCCGGCGGGCAGCGTCGCCGGCACGCCGTCGAGGGCGGTGCCGGCGCTGTTGGTCACGTCGAGGGTGGTGTAGCCGCAGGAGTCGTGCGCCCACCCGTTGACGGCGGTGAGCGCCGCGCTGAGCGAGGCGTCCTCGGTGGAGACCGGCTTCCCCTCCTTCGCGCCCTGCACAACCGTGGCCAGCACGTCGACCTTGCTCGTCAGGTCTGCCGGGACACCGGCACGCAACGCGGTGATCTGGGTCTGCAGCGGCGTCGCCCAGGCGGCCAGCTCGGCCGCGGACGCCGGCGGGCCGTCGGGGTCGATCCCGGGGACGTTCGACCAGTCGCTGGCCAGCGCGGCGGCGCAGGCCGCCTGGGTGTTGTTGGCCGAGGCCGAGGCCGAGGGCGTGGCCGCGGCGGCGGGTGAGTCGGACGAGTCGGAACAGGCGGCGAGCAGGACGACCGCGCCGAGGCCGAGGGCGCCGGCGGCGACGGTCCAGCTGTGTCGGCTGCGGCGGGCCTGGCCGCCGATGCTGTGGGTCTCCATCGTTATCTCCTGATCGGATCCTGGCCGGACCGGTCCGGCTGACCGGTCGCTGTGGCAGGGCGATCATTCGGGCGGTTCGTTCCCGGCAGCACGTGTGCGCCGGCCCGCCGGCGCCGGGAGGATTTCCCGGCCCGGACGGGAACGCCTGTGCCCCACACTGGTGCGACCTGGTGCGATCACATGGACCGATCCGCACCCGGGAAGCCCGAGCGCAGGGAGCAGGCGTGGATGTGACCGCTCAGGACCAGCCGCGGCCGACCGACCCGCGGTCACGGTGGCGATGGCTGGCACACGTCCTCGCCCTGACCGTGCTGGCGCTCATGGTCGCCAGTGTGGTGATGCTCCGCGCCGTCCCGGACGGGGTCATCTCGCCGTCCGGGAACTCGGTGAGCAGGGACGGCTGGACCGAGATCACGCTGGCGGTACCGTACGTGGTCGCCGGCTGGCTACTGGCCTCGCGCCGGCCGGAGGTGCCGTTCGGCTGGCTGGCGCTCGCCGCCGCGTTCGCCCACGCCGCGGGGGCGGCCGGCGGTGGCTGGACGATGGTCGCTGTGTACGGGGGGCACGACCTGCCGGGCGTGCTGCCCGTGGCGATCATTACTCCCGCCTGCATGGCGACCGAGCCGGTCGTGCTGGCGACTACCTGGGCGACCTTTCCCTACGGCCGGTTCCCGCGCGGGCGGATCGGCTGGCTCGCCGCCCTCAGCATCGGGCTGTGCGTTGTGGCCTGGCTGACCGGGCCGCTGTGGGACTTCAAGCTCGTCGATCCGCCACCGAAGTACGCCGACCTCACCAACCCGATCGGCGTTCCCCTCCCCGAATGGCTACCGGTGCTCCTGTTCGCCTCGGGCCTGTTGCTCGGGTCGGTGGTGATGGTGGTCCGATGGCTGCGCGCGCGGGGCGAGCTGCGCCAGGTGCTGCGCTGGCTGGCCGTGGTCAACGCCCTCGGCATCGTGTTGACGCCGTTCGTCGTGGCGCTGCCGGCCGGCGAGATGATCGCCAACGTTGGCACCGTCGTGCAGCTGGTCGTCATCGTCGCGGTGGTGCTGGCGAACCGGGTCTACGGCATCGAGGTCGTGCTTAACCGCACGCTCGTCTACGTCCTGCTGACCGCGTTCGTGTCCGCGGTGTACGCGGCCGGCGTCGCCGTGCTCGCCGCATTCGGGCAGGCCATCGGCGGCCCCTGGACGGTGGCGGCCGCCCTCGGCGCCGCGTTCAGCCTGGCCCCGGCCCACTCGCGGGTGCAACGGATCGTCAACCGCTTCCTCTACGGCGAACGCGACGATCCCCACACCGTGACGACCCGCGTGGCGGCCCGGCTGGAAGCCGCCGGCAGCGTCGAAGCGCTGCTGCCGAGCCTGGTCGAGGCACTCGCCGGAACCCTGCGTCTGCCACGCGCCACCGTGGAGCTGCGCGGCGACGACGGGTCGGTCCGCGCCATCACCTATACGGACATCGACGACGCGGGCCGCGCGGCCGACCGATCCGCGCGCGGGGCCGCCGCTCGGTTCCCGCTCGTCCACCAGGGCGAGGACATCGGCGCGCTCGTCGTGGCACTGCGATCCGGGCAGAACGCGCTCGCCCCACGCGAGACCAGGCTGCTCACCGACATAGCCCGGCAGGTGGCGGTCGCGGCCAGCAACGTGCGGCTCACCGAGGCACTCATGCGCTCCCGGGAACGAATCGTCAGCGCTGCCGAAGAGGAACGCCGCCGGCTGCGCCGCGACCTGCACGACGGCCTCGGACCCGTCCTCACCGCCGCGGCAACCAAAGTGGACGCCGCCCGCAACCTCGCCGGCCGCGACCTACCCCGGGCGACGAACCTGCTCGCCGACGTGCGCCGCGACCTCACCTCGGCGCTCGGCGACCTGCGCAGACTGGTCTACGCGCTGCGCCCGCCCGCCCTGGACGAGCTCGGCCTGCTGGCTGCCCTACGCGAGACGCTGCGCGGCCCCGCGGTGCCGGTGACGCTTACGGCCCCGGACACACTGCCGCCACTGCCGGCGGCGGTTGAGGTCGCTGCCTACCGGATCGTGACCGAAGCCGTCACCAACGTCGCCCGACACGCGGGAGCCACCCACTGCGACGTAACGATCAACTGCGCCGACACCCTGACCATCGAGATCCGCGACAACGGCCGGGCGAACGGTTCCCAGGGGACCGCGACCTCTTGGATGCCCGGGGTGGGACTGACCTCGATGCGGGAGCGGGTCACGGCCCTGGGCGGATCCTGGAACGCCGGACCCACCGCCGCCGGCGGCCGCGTCCTGGTCAAGCTCCCGCTGTCCCTGGCCGGGAGCACCATGCCATGGCCGGCGGACGGCACGGGCGGCACGGACGCCTCAGGCGTCACGGACCTTTCGAAGATCAAGGGCGTCGGCCACGCGACGGACGCCCAGCTGGCCGGGAGCGCGGGATGACGGAGACGGACGGGACCGCCAGCCGCCCGGAAGCGGCGGGGCCTGGCGGCGGGGCCGAGGGCTCGGCGGCGGACATCCGCGTGGTCATCGTCGACGATCATCGAATCGTGCTCGGCGGCCTGGTCGTGCTCCTCGACTCGATGGACGGGCTCACCGTCGTGGGCGAGGCGACCTCGGGCGAGGAGGCCGTCGGGCTGGTCGGGCGGCTGCACCCGGACGTGGTCCTCATGGACGTCGAGATGCCGGGGATCGGCGGGGTCGAGGCGACCAGGCGGATCGCGGCCGCGTATCCGTCGGTGGCGGTGGTGATGCTGACCATGTACGGCGAGGACGAGTTCGTCTTCGCCGCGCTGCGCGCCGGTGCCCGCGGCTACCTGCTCAAGGGCGCCCAGCAGGAGGACGTCGTGCGCACCGTCCGCGCCGCCGCGCGTGGCGACGCGGTGTTCGGGCCGGACGTCGCGCAGCGGGTGCTGCGCGCGTTCGCCAACCCGCGGCCGGCCGCCAAGCCGTTCCCCGAGCTCACCGACCGGGAGCGGGAGATACTCGCCCTACTCGCGAACGGTTGGCCCAACGGCCGAATTGGACGCCATCTTGGCCTCACCGCGAAAACCGTCGCGAACAACGTTTCAAATATCCTCGCGAAGCTCCATGCCACAGATCGCGCCGCAGCGATTCTCGCCGCCCGTCGAGCCGGTTTTGGCGACCCATAATCTCGAAAACGACACGCCGTTGAGACTCACCTTTTCGACCGCTGCGCCCTATAGTCGCCACATGAACAGATACGAACCGGTTGCCCGGTTCCGGGTCGCGCACCCCGAGCCGGCGCGCTCGACCGAGACCGCTATGCGTCTTCAGGTCGGGCCGACCGGCGACCGCGCACCGGAGCCTCGGAAACTGTTGGCGCCATGCACTACCATTGATGTACGTCCCTGGAACCCACGACGAGCGGAGGTGGATCATGGTTGCTCAAGCCATGCCGCTGGACAGCCCGGCGGACGACGACGAGGCGGACTTCGTTGCTTCGGACGAGGACCTGCATCAGGCCTGGCTGAACGCCTTGCAGATAGCGGGATTCTCCTATGAGGAGCTCGCGGAGCAAGCGCGAACCGGAGCCTTCGAGACAGCGTCCGCGCATCGAGCCTGGCACATCGTCAAGAGCCTCCTCCCTTGGCGGGAACCTCCAACGCGAGACTAGGCGTTTTGCCGACGAGCTGAGCGCACTCCTCAACGGCACCGTCTGTCGCGGCGTCCGCTTGATAACCGTCCGGTCATCCTCCAACCGAGACCACGTCTGGGTCGGCTACAGGTCGAGCAACAGAGAAGTTCTCGGTGCACGAGGCATCCCGCTCTCAGTGGGACGCGCGCCCCGATGCTGGCTGGATCTGAGTTTCGTGACAGGCATGGACGAATTCAGTCAGCACCTGATGGTCCTCACTTCCTACATCGGACTCTATACCGACGCCAACATTAAGCAGGTCCTCCTGCACTATGACTATGAGCGCGAAAAGACAGACGGGTACCCCGAAGCACACCTGCAGATTCCGGCAACATCCGAGCCCTGGGTCTCGCTGCTGAGCCGATGCCCGGACGCGAAGAAGGAGCTGGGACACCTTCACCTGCCGACTGGCGGTCGGCGGTTCCGGCCGACGGTCGAGGACCTCGTCGAGTTCCTGATCGTGGAGCGGATCACCGAGGCGCGCGACGGCTGGCGGGATGTGCTGGCCAGATCCCGAGACGCCTTCCTGAGCCGTCAGCTCCGCGCCGCCGTCCGGCGCCTCCCCGAGGCCGCCGCCGACCAGCTGACGCAGATGGGCTACGCGGTCGCGACGCCGTAGGGGACCAGGCAGGCGGTGCATCGGCCCGCACGCGCACGGACGGCGCCGGCGGATCGGCGGTCTGGGCGGCTACCGTGAGAAGCGTGGATGCGACTGTTCCCGGGGGACAGTTTCCGGCCGGCCTAAAGGCCCTGCTCAGCTTCGAACTGGCCTCCGTGGGTGAGGACATCATCGCGGCGATCGCGGCGGAGGTGCCGGCCTATGCCCGCCCCCTGGAAGGGCGGTTCGGGCGGGGGGTGCGGGCGGGCGTCGCCGAGGCGCTGCGCCGGTTCCTCGCGATCGTCAACGGCGGCCCGGACGACCCGGCCGACATCGCCGCCAGCCGCGAGATCTACGTGCGGCTGGGGCACGGCGAGTTCCACGCCGGCCGTTCCCTGGACAACCTGCTCGCCGCCTACCGAATCGGCACCCGGGTCGCGTGGCGACGGTTCGCCGACGTGGCCCTGCTGCGCGGTGGGCTGGACGCCGCCGGCCTGATAACCCTCGGCGAGACGCTCTTCGGCTATATCGACGGTGTCTGCGCCGCGTCCACCGAGGGATACGCGCTGGCCCAGTCCGCCGACGCGGGCGCCCGGGAGCGGCTGTGGGACCGGATCGGCGAGCTGCTGCTGTCCGGGGCGGACCCAGCGAGCGTCGAGGAGATCACCCAGGCCGCGTCGCTGCGGATCCCGGACCGCCTCGCCGCGGTGCTGGTCCCCACGTTCGCCGACGGCCGACGGCGGCTCGGGCTGCCCACCAGCTGCCCGAGCGCCACGCACGGCTCGGACCTGTGGCTGTTCGTCAGCGGGGACGACGCGCGCGGGCAGCGGCTGGCCGGCCAGCTCGCGGGGCGCTCGGCCGTCGTCGGCCCGACGGTGCCCTGGGCGCGGGCGGCCGCGAGCGCCGAACGGGTCAGGTTCGCGCGCGAGGCGCGCGATGACGGGCTGCTGACCGCGGACCCGCAAGGCGGCCCGCTGTTCACGGATGACCACCTCGCGGCGCTGCTGCTCACCCGCGACCCGCTGCTGCTCGCCGACCTCACCCGCCGCCGGCTCGAGCCGCTCGCGGGCCTGCCCGAGCGGACCCGGCAGCGGCTCGCCGCGACCCTGCTGTACTGGCTGGCCCTGCACGGCCAGCGCGGGCTGATCGCCCGCCGGCTGCACATCCACCCGCAGACCGTTCGTTACCGCGTCCTGCAGCTGCGCGAGCTGTTCGGTGACGCTCTCGACGACCCGGACGCCCGCTTCGAGCTGGAGCTCGTCCTGCGTGCCGGCGCCGGCACGATCATCGGAGACGAGGGCGCGCACGACGACGAGGGCGAAGGCGCCCGAAGCCAGCCCGTCCCGGCGGACCCGGCCGGATCGGCGGGGGCCGCGCACGAAGGCCAGGTCGCGCTCATCGCCGGCGCGGCGCGGCCACGGGCCCGGCGCGGCGCCCGGCCGTCGTCCCCCGACTAGCCACATCGCTACCAGGGCGGCTCCGCCGGAGGATCTGTCAGGCCGACAGCCCCGCCACCGGCTCCCCCGCGAGCTCGCGTACCGCCGCTCGGAAGAAGGCGACGTCGACCGCGAGACCGACGGCGACCGGAGCACCGATGCCGTCGGCGTTGCCGTCCGGCCCACGGCCAGCGGCGACGCCCGGGGCAACGGGAGCCGCCAGGGCCGCGGGCTCGGCCTGGCGGCGTCGCCAGCCCAGCTGGCGCAGGTCCACGACGGTCTGGCCCCAGGCGGCGCTGCCGCCGGTGTCGACCTCCACCGGCAGCGTCTCGACGCCGAGGATGTCCGGCCGGACGACGGCCATCGCCGCCAGCAGGTCGTGGCAGGGCGTCTCGCCCTCGGCGCACAGCGAGCCCGCGTTGCGGCGGTAGAACGACAGCGGCCCGTGGAGGAAGGCCGCGGCGGCGGTCCGCCGCGCCGCGAGCGCGGCGAACTCGACGTCGCGCAGGGTCGCCTGGTGGGTGACGTCCAGGCCGACCATCACCGGCGGCGCCGACCAGCCGGCGCCGAGCGCCGTGGCCGCGGCGAGCGGGTCGTTCGCGACGTTGGCCTCGGCGCTGGGCCGGGCGTTGCCCTGGGCATGCGCGCTGCCGCCCATCAGCGTCAGCCGGCTCGAGGCGGCCGCCGCCGCGTCGGCGCGCACCGCCGCCCCCAGGTTGGTGAGCGGCCCCAGCGTCAGCAGCGACGCGCCCCGGCGCATCTCCCTGACCAGCACGTCGACGGCGGGGGTGTCCTCGTCGGCACCTCGCTCCGGGTCGGCGAACCCGACGTCGCCCAGCCCGTCCTCGCCGTGGATGAACACCGGCCGGGTGATGTGCGGCGCCGGGTCGGTCGGGTCCGCCCCGACGTACACCGGGATGTCGGGGCGGCCGGCCGCCTCGAGGATGACCCGCAGGTTGCGGGCGGCCTGGCGCACCCCGACGTTGCCGCCCACCGCGGTGACCGCGGCGATCTCGACGTCCGGCCGGCCGCACAGCCACACGATCGCCGCCGCGTCGTCGATCCCGCCGTCGCTGTCGATGACAAGCCGCATCAGCCCGCTCCTCCCACGCCCTCACGCCGCCAGACCCGGACCATCCTCGCGTAACCGGCGAACCCGGCCCCCAGGCCGGGGCGTGCCCGCGACCAGGGAGGTCCGGTCGGTTACGGTGCGACCCGTGCGGCTGGGGACGTTCAACGTGATGCACGGCCGGTCGCCGAGGGATGGGGACGTCGACCTGGCGCGGTTCCGCGCGGCCGTCGCGTCCCTGGACTGCGACGTGTTGGCGCTGCAGGAGGTCGACGCCGGCCAGCCCCGGTCCGGGGGGGCCGACCTGTGCGCGGTGGCCGCCGACGCGCTGGGGGTCGCGGAGGAGGACCGGCGGTTCGAGGCGACCGTCTACGGCACTCCGGGCCTCGCCTGGCGGCCGGCCGACGGGTGCCGTTCGCCCGGCGAGCCTGCCTACGGGATCGCTCTGGTCAGCCGGTTTCCTGTCCGCGGCTGGCGGGCCGTGACGCTCGGGCGGGCGCCGGTGCGGTCGCCGATCGCCGTGCCCGGGCCGGACGGCCGGCCGCGGCTGATCCTGCTGGCGGACGAGCCGCGCGTCGCGATCATCGCCAGGCTGGCGACGCCCGTCGCGCCGCTGACCGTCGTGAGCACCCATCTGTCCTTCGTGCCCGGCTGGAACGCGGCACAGCTACGCCGCCTCACGCGGGCCCTGCGCCACGACGGCGCCCCGGGCGAGGCCGGCTCGCCGCCGCTACGCGGCACCGCCGGGGCCGCTGACGCCGGGGCCGGCAACGCCCACAACGTCTACAACGCCGGCGCTGTCGGCGCTGGAGGCGCCCAGGGGATCGACGAGGCCACGGTGATTCTCGGTGATCTGAATCTGCCGGGGCCGTTGCCGCGGGTGCTCACCGGCTGGCGGCGGCTGGCCGCCGCGCCCACGTACCCGGCGCATGCCCCGCGGGTGCAGTTCGACCACGTCCTCGCCCGCGGGACCGTGCCGCCGGTCGCCGCCGTGCGGGCCGAGTGGACGGCGGTGTCCGATCATCGCGCCCTGATCGTCGACCTCGCGGGTGGCCGGTGACGACGGCCGGCGGCCGGCTCAGGGAGCGCGGGGCGGCCCCAGGAGAGCGGCCAGGTCCGCCTCGGCCGGGAGCTCCGGGCGCACCAGGCGGCTGTCCCTGACGTAGTAGAAGGCCGCGTCGACGGAGCCGAGGGGGACGCGGCGCAGCCGGGCCCAGGCCAGCCGGTAGAGCGCGAGCTGGACCGGGTCGGCGGCGGTGGCGCCGGTCTTCCAGTCGATCACCTCGTAGCGGCCGTCGCCCAGGTCGTAGACGGCGTCGATGCGGCCGCGGACCACCCGGCCGCCGATCGGGAGCTCGAACGGCGTCTCCACGGCGAGCGGGCGCCGGCCGCCATATGGGCCGGCGAGGAATGCCTCCTTGAGGGCGCGCAGCTCCGCGTCGTCGAGGTAGTCGTCCTCGGCGCCCGGCAGGTCCTCGTGGTCGAGCAGCGGGCGGCGGTCGAAGATCTCCTCGACCCAGGTGTGGAAGCGGATGCCCCGGCTCGCGGCGGGGACGGGCCGGCGCGGCAGCGGGCGGACCAGGTCCCGGGCGAGCCCGTCCGGGTCGGCGCGCAGCTTCATCACCTGCGTCGCCGTCAGCCCCGTCGGCAGCGGCACCCGGCGGACAGGCGCGCGGGCCGCGAGCTCCTCGTCGAGCAGCAGCCGGGTCTCCTGGTCCAGGGCGTCGAGCAGCGCCCGCTCCTGCGCGGTCATGCCGGCGCGGTCGTCCGTCTCGGCGATCCCGGTGACCGTCTCGACGAGGACGGCGGCGGCGCCCCGGCCCTCGGGAGCGCCGGCCGCCGCGGCGGCGGAGACGGCGGCGGCGGCCGGGGTGCCCGCGAGCAGGCCGCGCACCGCGTCCGCCACCGCCCGCCGGACGGCCCCCGCCAGCGCGTCGGCCGGTACCGGCCACACGTACTCGGGTGGGGTCTCCAGTGCCGGGTTGGTCTTCTCCAGGGGGATGTCGGCCCAGTGCTCCACCCGGCCGTTGCCATCCCGCCGTGCGTGCTCGCGCAGCTCGTCGAGGAACGTCGACGGGCCACGCGGCTTCTTCTGGGTGGGGCCCCACCAGTGGCCGCCGCAGATCAGCGTCGAGCGGGCCCTGGTGAACGCGACGTAGGCGAGGCGGCGCTCCTCGTGCTCCGCCTGCTCCCGGCACTGGTCGGCGAACCGGTCGAACACCGCACGTTCGTCGTCGACGGCGAACTCCGGCAGGTCCTCGGCATCGCCGCGAAGCGGCGTCGGCAGCACGGAGGGCGAGGTGGTCCACCGATCTCCGACCATGCTGTCGGGGAACGACCCGCGGCTGATGTTGGGCACGGCGACGACGTCCCATTCCAGGCCCTTGGCGCCGTGCATGGTGAGCACCTGGACGGCCTTGCCCGCTCCGGCGACGTCGGCGTCCAACCCCCGTTCGTACTGCTCGCCGGCCCGCAGGAAGCCCAGGAACGAGGTGAGCGAGGCTCGCCCGCTCGCGTCGTCGTAGCCGGCGGCCGAACGGTCGAAGTCCGCCGCGACCCGCAGGAAGGCGGCGAGGTTCTCCCTGCCCCGGGTCCCGCGGGGCGCGGCAAGCTCCAGCTCGACGTCGAGGCCCGTCGTCTCGACCACGCGGTGGACCAGCTCCACCAGCCCCGCGCCGGCGTGCGCGCGCAGTTCGGCGAGCTCCGCGGCGAGCGCGCGGACGCGCCGGGCGCCCTCGGCGGAGATCTCCTCTCCCGGGTCGGCCAGCGCGTCAGCCAGCGAGACCACGTCGCCCGGGTCGACGTCCGCGACCGCGTCGTCCAGCGCGTCCGCCGGCGCCGCCGCCGCGGACGGGTTCCGCGCGGTGGGGGCTGCGCGCAGCAGCTCGACCGCCCGGCGGCCGAGCGCGGCGAGGTCCCGGGGACCGAGCCGTGGGCGCGGCCCCGTCAGCAGGCGGACCAGCGACGGGTTCGCCGTCGGGTCGTCGAGCACCTCCAGCGTCGCCCGGATGTCGGCGATCTCGGGCTTGGACAGCAGGCCGCCGAGCCCGAGCACCTCGACGGGCAGCCCTTCGTCCGTCAGCGCCGTCACCAGCGCCGGCACGTCCGACCAGGACCGGGCTAGTACCGCGCACTCCCGAGGCGGGCAGCCGGCCCGGACCCGCCCGGCGAGCTGGCCCGCGACCCAGCGGGTCTCGTCGGCCCAGGTGGCGTGCAGCGCGACGACGGTCTCCCCGGCGAGCATGGCCTGGGGCCGTGGACGCAGGACGGTGACGGACCTGGTCGGCAGCCGCTCGGCGACGGCGTTGGCGAGGGTGAGCAGCCGCCCGCCGCTGCGCTGGTTCACCGACAGCTGGTAGGTCGCCGCCGGTGTGCCGTCGGCCTGGCGGAAGTGCTCGGGGAACCGGTCGAGGTTGCTCGCCGAGGCGCCGCGCCAGCCGTAGATGGCCTGTGCCGGGTCGCCGACGGCCGTGACCGGGTGCGCCGCGCCGAACAGGCCGACCAGCAGCCGGCGCTGGGCCACCGAGGTGTCCTGGTACTCGTCCAGGAGCACCACCGAGTGCTGGCGGCGCAGCAGCGCGCCGACCTCGGGCACCTGCTCGGCCAGCTGGGCGGCGAGCGTGATCTGGTCGCCGTAGTCGAGCAGCTCACGGCTACGGCGGGTGGCGCGGTAGGCCTTGACCAGCTCCGCGAGCTCGAGCCGGCGACGGGCGGTGAAGGCCAGCCTGCGCAGCTCCCGCACCAGGGTGGCCGTGTTCTGCCGGGCGCGGGCGCGTTCCGTCGCCGCGAGCACGTCCGCGAGCCAGCGCCGGTCGAAGGCGATCAGCTGGTCCGGGTCGACGAGGTGCTCGCCGCACTGGCCGTCGAGCGCGACAACCGCCTCCACGAGCGCGGACATGGAGCCGGTGAAGGCCTCGACGCGGCCTGGGTAGCCGCGGGCGACGTGCGCGGCGAGCTGGTAGCGGGCGGCGGCGGGCAGCAGGACGCAGTCGGGCTCCAGGCCCAGCCGCAGCGCGTGGTCGGCGACCAGCCGGCTGGCGAACGAGTTGTAGGTCGCGATCGTGGGCTCGCCGACACCGTCGTCCGCCCACGTCTGGGCCGCCTCGGGAGCCGGGGCGGCGAGGCCGCCGTCACCGAGGACCTGGCCGCCCGCGGCCGGCGGCTCGGGGCTGCCCGGCTCGGGGCTGCCCGGCTCGACGCCGCCCGCGGCGCCCGCGACGGCCAGGCGCGCGCGGCGCAGCTGGGCCAGGGCCCGGCGCACCCGTTCGGCCAGCTCGCCGGCGGCCTTGCGGGTGAAAGTGAGGCCGAGGATCTGCTCCGCGGGCACCCCGGCCGCGGCGACAAGCCACACCACCCGCGCGGCCATCACCGACGTCTTGCCCGAGCCCGCTCCGGCGACGATCACGCCGGGGGCCGCGGGCGCACAGATCGCGTCCAGTTGCTCCTCGGTGAACGGAACGCCGAGCAGGCCGCGCAGTCCCTCCCTGGTCAGCCGGCGCGGTTCGAGGGCCGCGGCCGTATCGCCGGCCGGATCGGGAGGAACCCCGCGCCCGGCTTCCTCGAACCACACTTCGGCGACCGCGCCGGCATCCACGCCGTCGCCGCCGAAACCGGGCAGAGCGGGCTGCGGCGGGGCCGAGCGAGCCGGCCTCGTCCCGAGCGGCACGGACGCCAACGGGACGGCGCCAGCGGGCAGGGTGGGGAGTGCCTCATCCGCGCGACGCGCGGCGGTGCCGTCGGCATGGCGCTGGGTGGCACCGGGAGCCGGCTCGTCGAATGCCTGATCCGGAAGCGGCGGGGACGTGTCCATCACTCGACCACCTGCCTGCCCTCCGCGGGCCACGCGGGACATGAGCGCCGGAACGAGCAGTAGTCGCAGTTGGGCCCCGTCGTCGGGGCGAACGTCTCGGTGGCGATCGTGCGCACGGCCTGGCCGAGCAGCTCGTCCACCCAGGCCCGCCCGGCGGGCAGCGCCTCCTGCCGCTGGACCTGGGGCGACCCGGTGGGCTCGCCCGGCTCGCGGGGGCCGGCCCGGTCCCCGTCCGCGTCGCGGCGCAGGAGAACGAGCTCGGCGCCGCCAGGGACGGCGTGCCGGTCGCCGGCCTCCGCGAGCCGCGCGGGCTCCGGCCGGTCCGGCGCCTCCGCCGGGTCTGGCGCCTCTCCCCGGTCCGGTGCCTCCGGCGGGGCCGCGAGGCCTGGCTCGGACGGGGCGTTCGGCGCGACTCGCGCGTCGACGGCGCCCTCGCGGACGGCGAGCTGGTAGGTGCCCAGCTGGACGTGCTCGGCCAGGTCGCGGGCACCGACGGCCGCCCGGCCGGTCTTGAAGTCGATGACGTGCACCCGGCCGGCGTCGTCGAGCTCGAGCCGGTCGATCGAGCCGCGCAGCCGGACCGGGCGGCCGTCGACGGTGAGGTCGATGCTGAACCGCTCCTCCGAGCCCACGACGACCCGGCCACGCTCGGCCGCGTGCCAGTCGAGGAAGCGGGCGAGCGCTTCCCGCGCCGCCGCGCGCTCCTGGTCCGAGCGCCAGGGGGCCTCGAAGGCGAGATGCCGCCAGACCGTGTCGAGGCGGGCGTCCAGCGCGACGAGATCGGCCGGGGTACGGCCCGCGGTGACCTCGTCGACGAGCGCGTGCACGACCCGGCCAAAGCTCTGCGCCGTCGTCGCCGGGCGCCCGGCGTGCGCCTCGTGCTCCAGGAACCAGCGCAGCGAACAGTCGCGCAGGCTCGTCAGCGACGACCCGGACAGCCGGATCGGCTCCTGGGCCGGGACGACCGGTACGTCGGACGACGTCACGTCGCGCACGCCCCACCAACGGTCGGGGTGCGCGGCGGGAACCAGCGGCCGGTCGGCGTGGTCGGCGGCGGCGGCCAGCGCCGCGAGCCGACGGCGGGCCGCGCGCCGCGCCGCCGGGCTCGCCGACTGGTCGACCGACACCCGGCGCAGGGTGGCGACCAGGCTCGTCAGGGTGAGCGGCCGCGGTGTCCAGGACGAGCCGTCCACCACCGGCACGCCCAGCTCGGCAAGGAACTCGCTGCGCCGGGAGCCGTTCTCGCCCGCCGTCCCGTCCTCGCCCGCGGTGTCGACAGCGGTGACGACGAGCCGGCGCCGTGCGCGGGTGACCGCGACGTAGAACAGCCGGCGCTCTTCGGCCCAGCAGTCGCGGGGAGTTTCGGGCGGGCGCAGCCCACCCCGGTCGGGGGTGTCCAGCTGCTCGGTGCCGAGCAGCGAGTGCTGTGCGCGCAGATCGGGCCAGGCCCCGTCCTGAACGCCGCGAACAACCACGATGTCCCACTCGAGGCCCTTGGCGCGGTGCGCGGTGAGTAGCCGGACCGCGTCCGGGCGGATCTCGGCGCCCGCGCGGTTGTCGGCGGCGAAGTCCTGGCTGGTCAGGTCGGCTATCAGCCCGCGGGCGCCGCCGCCCGGCCCGCGGCGCTCGCCGAGCCGGCCGACCGCGTCGAACAGGGCGACGACGGCATCCAGATCGGCCTCGGCCGCCCGCCGCCTCGCCCCATAGCCGCTGGCCGCGGCGAACCGCAGCCGCGCCGGCCAGCCGGTGCCCTCCCACAACGCCCAGAGCGCGTCTCGCGGGGTGCCCCCGGCCCGCAGCCGGCGGCGCACCGCGCGCAGCAGCGCACCGACCTCGGCCACCGGGCGGGCAAGGCCGGCGTCCACGCCGTCCGGAACCAACGCGGGGTCGGCCAGGGCGGCCCGAATCATCTCCGCGGACGACTCCGGCCCACGCGTGGCGCGCGCGGCGCCGGCGTCCGGCTCAGCCGGGCCGTCGGCGTCCGCTGACGAGTCGGCGTCCGCTGAGTCGTCGGCGTCGGCGCGGCTCGACCCAACCGCGGCGGCCCCAGCCGACTCGGCTGACTCGGCCGCGCGGGCGTGCTCCCGCAGCGCGCGGCCCAGGGCCCGCAGGCCGGCGGGGTTCGCTCCGCCGAGTGGGGACAGCAGGAGCGCGCGGGCGTCCGCCGCGGTCAGCGACGCCGCGTCGTCGGCGCAGCGCAGCGCGGTGAGCAGGAGAGCCGCGGCCGGCCGCGCCGCCAGCGGCGGCTCGTCACCGGCCATGTCGACCGGCACGCCGGCCGCCGTCAGTGCCCGCGCCACCGGCGGCAACGCGTCGGCGGAACGAGTCAGCACCGCCATCTCCTGCCAGGCCACCCCGCCCGCGAGGTGCTCGCGACGCAGCAGGTCGACGATCGCCTCGGTCTCCGCGGCCTCCGACGGAAACGACAGCGCCTCGACCTGGCCGGCCCGGTCCGGCTCCGCGGGAACGAGCGCGCGGTGAGCCCGCAGCGCGGCCACTGGCAGGCCCGACACCGGCAGGCGGCTGGCGACCTGCCGGCTCGCGGCCAGCACCGGCGGGGCCATCCGCCGGCACACCCCGAGCGCGCGCACGTCGGCCGGTGAACCGTCGGCGCGACGGAACCGGTCGGGGAAGTCGAGCAAGCCACGCACCCGCGCGCCCCGGAACGCGTAGATCGACTGGTCCGGGTCGCCGAAGGCGACCAGGTCGGCCCCGCCCGCCGTCAGCGCGGCCAGGAGCCGCTCATGCGCGGGATCGGTGTCCTGATACTCGTCGACGAAGACCGCCCGGTAACGGGCGCGCAGCGCCTGGCCGGACTCCGGGTCCTCGACGAGCGTCACCGCCCGGTGGCCCAGCTCCGGGTAGTCGACCGCGCCGTCGTACCCCAGGTTGTCCAGGTAGTCCGTGTAGAACTCGGCGAGCGCCGCCCAGTCAGGCCGCCCGGCGCGGGCCGCGAGCGCCCCGAGGCCAGCCGGGTCGAACCCGACCTCACGGACCCGGGCGAACAGCGCCTCGACCTCCTCAGCGAAGCCCCGGGTGCGCAGGCACACCTCGAGCGACGCCGGCCAGCGCGGCCGGCCGAGCTCACGCGAGCCCTCGATCAGATCGCGCAGCCGGGTGAACCGCTCCGGACCGGTCAGCAGCCGCGGCGGCGGGTCGCCCGGGCGAGGGAACTCCCGCAGCACGGAATAACACCAGGAATGGAAGGTCCAGGCCACCGTCCCGCCGACCGCGGCGCCCACGCGGGCGGTGATCCGCTCGGAGAGCTCCCGCGCCGCCCGCCGGCTGAACGTGAGCACGAGAACCGAGCCAAGATCCAGCCCCGCCTCCACGCGGCGGGCGACCGCCTCGACCAGCGTCGTCGTCTTGCCCGTGCCCGGCCCGGCGAGGACCAGCAGCGGCCCACCCGAGTGCTCAAGCACCGCCCGTTGGGCCTCGTCCAGCCCCGCGGGCTCGGCCCACGCGGCCACCGGCGCCGACCGGTCGAGCCGGTAGCGGCGTACGTCAGCGCCCGGCCGCATCAGGGCGACCGGCGGCGTGACGGTGGGCGGCGTCACGGTGGGCGGCGTCACGGTGGATCGTCTGTGACGGTGGACGAGGTGGACACGGATACAGCAGACCACGTGACTCCGACAGTTTCGCGATCGCCCCGAGCGCGTCCGCCGGCACGGCCCGGGCGCCGGCATCCCACCGGCGCGGCCCGTCGGCGCTCACTGTGGGAGTCTGCACGGTATGGGAGAGTGCACGGACAAGGTCGTGCTGGTCACCGGAGCGGGCGCGGGCATCGGAGCGGCGTGTGCCCGCCTGCTCGGCGCCGCGGGCGCGCATGTGGTCGTCACCGACGTCGACGAGGCCGCGGCCAAGAAGACCGCCGACGAGATCGAGCACGCGGGCTCGAAGGCGCTCGCCCTCGGGCTGGACGTGACCGACCCGGACGCGGTCACCGAGGCCGTCGCGGCGGCGACGCGGACGTTCGGCAGGCTCGACCTGGCCGTGAACAACGCCGGGATCTCCATGCCGCGCCAGCTCGTCGAGAAGATCCCGGTCGACGAGTGGCGACGCGTCGTCGAGGTCAACCTGAACGGTGTCTTCTACTGCCTGCGCGCCGAGATCCCGGCGATGCGCGAGGCGGGCGGCGGCGCCATCGTGAACATGGCGTCGGTGCTCGGCGTCGTCGGTTTCACGGACACCGCCGCCTACGTCGCGGCCAAGCACGGCGTCATCGGCCTCACGAAGGCCGCGGCGCTGGAAAACGCCGCCCGCAACATCCGGGTCAACGCGGTCGCGCCGAGCTTCGTCGATACCGCGATGATCAACGCGGGGTCCGGACGGAAGATGCGCGGGGCGGCCCTGCTCGCGCCGATGGGCCGCTTCGCCACCGTCGACGAGGTAGCCGAGGTCGTCCTCTTCCTGCTCTCCGACCGCTCCTCCGTCGTCACCGGCAGCGTCTACCTCGCCGACGCCGGCTACACCGCCCGGTAGCCGACCGGGCCGTCCTCTCAGGCCGGCTGGCCGTCCCAGCGGGCGAGACGAAGGTCGACGCGATCGCCGCCGGGGCGCAGCGGGGTGCTGTCCGCGATCAGGCGGGTGATGGCCTCGACCGGGGCGGAGGGGTTGGGCTCACCGCTGGCGCGGATCACGCGATGCCACGGGACGTCCTCCTCGTGACCGAAGCGGGCGAGCACCGCGCCGACATGGCGGCCGGTGCCGCCGCCGACGTACTCGGCCACGTCGCCGTAGGTCATCACCTTGCCGGGCGGGATCTGGGCGACCGCGTCGAGCACCGCCCTGGCGTACTCCCCCGGCCGGCCACCGATGTGGATGCGCACCCGGGTGCCCAGCCCCGCGGACACGCTCGCGGGCGCGCCCGCTCCCCGGCCGCCCGGCCTAGGTCCTCGCATGGGGGCAGCATGCCAGCGACGTCCGACACTCCCTGAAGTGGCCGAGGGCCCCGGCGCCGACCTGGTCGGAGCCGGGGCCGCGTGACGGGCCGGGACCGGTCAAGTAGACCGGGGGGGCCTTGTCGACCTGGGTCGCCCAGGCGGTGACGCCGCCCTGGACGTGCACGGCCGACGAGAAGCCGGCGCCCTTCAGGGTGGCGAGCGCGTCGGCCGAGCGGACGCCCGACTTGCAGTAGACGACGACCCGCTTGTCCTGCGGCAGCTCCGACAGGTGGGCGGGCAGGTCACCCTTCGGGATCAGCCTCGCGCCGGGGATCCGGACGATCTCCCACTCGGCCGGCTCGCGGACGTCGATCAGCTCGATCGCGGCGCCCTCGTCCATCCACTCCTTGAGCTCGGACGCGGTGATCGTCGAACCGGCGGCGGCGAGCTGCGCCTCCTCGGAGACCACGCCGCAGAACGCCTCGTAGTCCTCGATGAGCGTGGTGATCGACGGGTTCTTGCCGCACAGCGGGCACTCCGGGTCCTTGCGGACCTTGATGGCGCGGTAGCTCATCTCCAGGGCGTCGTAGACCATCAGTCGGCCGACCAACGGGTCGCCGACGCCGGTCAGCACCTTGATCGCCTCGGTGGCCTGGATAGAGCCGATCGACGCGCAGAGCACGCCGAGCACCCCGCCCTCGGCGCAGGACGGCACCATGCCGGGCGGCGGCGGCTCGGGGTAGAGGCAGCGGTAGCACGGGCCGTGCTCCGCCCAGAAGACGCTGGCCTGCCCGTCGAACCGGTAGATCGAGCCCCAGACGTACGGCTTGCCGAGCAGCACCGCGGCGTCGTTGACGAGGTAACGGGTCGCGAAGTTGTCGGTGCCGTCGACGATCAGGTCGTACTGGCTGAAGATGTCCATGACGTTGTCGACGTCGAGCCGCGTCTCGTGCAGCACGACGTTGACGTACGGGTTGATCTCCCGGACGGTGTCGCGCGCAGACTCCGCCTTGCTCCGGCCGACGTCGGACTGGCCGTGGATGATCTGGCGCTGCAGGTTGGACTCGTCGACGGTGTCGAACTCGACGATGCCGAGCGTCCCGACGCCGGCAGCGGCCAGGTACATGAGGGTCGGCGATCCCAGGCCACCCGCGCCGACCGCCAGGACCTTGGCGTTCTTGAGGCGCTTCTGCCCGTCCATCGCGACATCCGGAATGATCAGGTGTCGGGAGTATCGGCGGACCTCGTCGACGGAGAGCCCGTCGGCGGGCTCCACCAGAGGTGGAAGGGACACACGTGCTCCTTGCTATCGGCATCGCCGGTGAGGGCGTCTCCTCGACGATGCCACAGTTGGCTCCCCCTCCGGCCTGCCAAGCCGCGGGTGGAGGTCCACGACCTGTGGTGCAGCGCCCCCGCCAGGCCAGATGTTCCCGGCGCCCCCGCCCGCCGCAGGGTTTCCGCTTTGCTCCGGCGACTGACAAGCGCAACCAAGCCACATCTGGCGACCGCGCATCAGCGCCTGCGCCTACCCAACCACCTCACCGACCCGGAGCCAGCCGAACCACCGCCATACACCTCAAGCCGGAACCACATCGCCAGGCGCGGAGCGTCTGGCAGGCGCAGCCCGGCGGCAGGCGCGGAGCGTCTGCCGCGGGAGCGCCACATCGCCAGGCGCGGAGCGTCTGGCAGGCGCAGCCCGGTCGCGGGCGCGGAGCGTCCGCGACGGGAGCGCCTCAGGCCGAGCGGCGAGTGGACGTCTTGGCCGCCGTCTTGGTCGACGCGCTCTTGCCCGGGGCCGTCTTCTGACCGGTCGACGCGGACTTGGACGTTGTCTTGGCGGGGGCGCTCTTCGCGGCGGGCTTCTTGGCCGCGGGCTTCTTGGTACCGGACGTACCGGACCTGCCCTTGGCCCCGGCCGTCGCCGGTTCCCTGGCCTCGGCCGTCTCCGTCTCCGCTTCGGCCGAAGGCTCCGCCTCCGGCTCGGCCTGTGCCGTCGACGCGGCGCCGCCGGACGGGCGGCCCGCGCGCGCCGCCTCGATGCTGGCCCGCAGCGCGGCCATCAGGTCGCCGGCGGGCGCGGCCTTCTCCTCCGCTGGCGGAGCCACGATCTCCCTGCCGGCGATCTTGGCGTCGATCACCTCGAGGAGCGCGGCACGGTACCCGTCACCGAACTTCGCCGGGTCGAAGTCCCCGGCGAGCATGTCGATCAGCGAGCCCGCCATCGCCAGTTCCTGTGGACGGGCCTGGATGTCCTCCTCCAGGAACGGGAAGTCGGGAGTGCGGACCTCGTCCGGCCAGAGCATGGTCTCCAGCACGAAGATGCCGTCGCGGACCCGCAGCGTGGCCAACTGCTCCCGCTGCCGCAGGGCGATCTTCACCAGCGCGACCCGGCCCGACGACTCCAGCGCGTCGCGCAGCAGCACGTATGGCTTGGCCGCCATCTTGTCCGGTTCCAGGTAGTAGCTCTTCGCGAAGTAGATCGGGTCGACCTGCTCCAGCGGCACGAACTCCAGTACTTCGATCGCGCGCGACGTGGACAGCGGCAGGTTCGCGAAGTCCTCGTCGGTAAGGACGACGGTCTCGCCGTCCGTCAGCTCGTAGCCCTTGGCGATCTCGGAGTACGGGACCTCCTCGCCATCGGTCGCGGCGACCCGCTTGTAACGGATCCGAGACCCGTCCGAGCGCCGGACCTGGTGAAAGGCGACGTCACGTTCCTCGGTAGCCGAGTACAACTTCACGGGGATCGAGATGAGGCCGAAGCTGATGGCGCCCTTCCAGATCGAACGCATGTTTCAGGTCACCTCCCGTCACTCTCATGGTGAGGCACGCGCCGCGCCGTGTCTGCCGGATCACCGAAACTTATTCGAACATATGTTCGCATTACTCTGCTGACCTGCGCTTTTACCCGAGCCAGGGCACCCTCGGCCGCGGCGGAATGGGGCCGGGATCTCGCCGGCGCGTTCGCGGCCGGCGGGACGGAGCATCTCCGCCGGCGGAAGCCTTGATCGTCGGGACGCACCTGGGCGTAGCGACATGCGAGCCGCGCCCTCCGCGTCCAGGGGTGCCGAACCGCCCTCGGGCGCGCCCACTCCGGCCAGTCGGGCCCGATCGCACGCCGCTGCCGACGCGGACGTTGTCCTCGATCTCAGGCATCTGATGGCAGGTGGGTGCTCCGGCACCGATGAGCGGAGGCCTGGAACGCCGTCCACAGAAGGGGGCTAGCCACCCGCCTCCCCGCGCCGTCCGCGCGGGTGCGGCCGGAATGAGCCCGCCTGGGCGCTTCCCGCGAGACGCTGGATCGTGCCGAGGTGTTCCGGCGGCTGGTCGGCACGGACGTGAGGGCAGAGCGCGGGAGGCGCGAATGGGTGAGGCGAGCGGCGCGAGCACCACCGTCGAGGTGGCTGGTCGGCGGCTGAAGCTGTCCAATCTGGACAAAGTGCTCTATCCGGCCGCTGGAACGACCAAGGCCGAGGTCATCGACTACTACACCCGTATCGCCGACGTTCTGCTCCCCCACCTCGCCGACCGCCCGCTGACCGTGGTGCGGTTCCCCGAGGGCGTGGGAGGCGAGGGCTTCTTCAGCAAGAACGCTCCCGCGCACCGCCCGGACTGGGTGCCGGTCGCGACCCTGCCGTCGCCCGGGTCATCGAAGAACCGCCGCACGATCGACTACCTGGTGGCCGACGCGCAGGCCACGCTGGTGTGGCTGGCGAACCTCGCCGCTCTTGAGATGCACACCCCCATGTGGCGGGTCTCGACCCGCAGGCCGGACATCCTGGTCGCGGACCTCGACCCCGGTCCAGGGACGACCGTGCTCGACTGCGCGCGGGTCGCGCTGCTGCTGCGCGACGTCCTGCCCGAACCGCTCTGCGTGAAGACCAGCGGGTCCAAGGGCCTGCAGGTGTACGGGAGGGTGGACGACGGGCGCGAAAGCATGCGGGTGCGCGACGACATGCGGATCATCGCCGAGCGGCTGACCAAGGACCATCCGGACCTGGTCGTGTCGAACATGCGCAAGGACCTGCGCGGCGGCCGGGTGCTGCTGGACTGGTCGCAGAACAATCCAGCGAAGACGACTGTCTCCGTCTACTCGCTGCGCGCCAGGGCCGCGCCGACGGTCTCGACCCCCGTGACCTGGGACGAGGTCGCGGCCGCCCGGGACGTCGACGACCTCCGCTTCACCGCTCCCCAGGTGCTCGACCGCGTTCAGGCGCACGGAGACCTCTTCGCTCCGCTGCTGCCCTGACGACCGGCGCTGTCCCCTGACGACGTCCCTGACGACCGGCACCGTCGCCGCCCGCCGGCTCTCCGAACGACGGAGCTCATGACGACGGATCCCACCGGGACGGGCGTTCAGTCCGCGCTCGTCTGGGTATGGCCAGGGTCCCGACCCCGGCGGCGGTCCCGCGGCCTCAGATGCCCGGCCGCGCACGCTCGGAACGGAGGTGCGACGGACCGTGAGTGGCCTGCCTGGTCGGGCACACCAGCGCCCGGCCGCGTGGTCACCGGGCTGGCGCGCACGGCGAGGGTCATCCTGATGCTGGATCGGGAGCCTGGCCACCCGTCGCGCGGCCCGTCCCGGGACAGGCCGCCAGCGGCCCGCCACCGGGAGTCCGACGCCGAGGACCGACCGGTTCATCCCGCTGGTTCATCCCGTTATGACGTGGAGGAACACATGAGCGCACCGACCGAACTTCCGCTCGACGTGCCGGATGCCGACGCCGCGGAGCAGGCGCAGGAGGTGCGCCCGGACGACTCGTGGGCCCCGCCGTCCGTCGTCGCCGAGGCCGACGAGTACGACGCGGTCGAGCAAAGCCTGGAGGTGAAGGAGGACGAGGACGACTACCGCTGACGTCCGCCGCCTCACGGCCGGGCCAGGGCGGCCCGGCCGGCCGCCCTGTGGCCGCCGCGCGCTCGGCACACGGCGGCCACGCCATACCGGAGCCGGCGGCCAGGCTGTACCGGGGCAGGGCCCGCCACCTGGTGTGGCGCGGTGTGGCGCGTCCCCACGAGGCGGCGCGCGCGGGCACGAGGGTGAGTAGTGTTGTCGAGATCGAACAGGAGGTGGGCTGTGACCGTCGAGCCGGCCGCGCCACAGTCGCGCCCAGGCAGGACTCCTCGCCTCCCTCGCACCGCCCGCCGTTTCCAGCTGCTCGGCGCCGCGCGCGAGGTCTTCGTCGCGCAGGGCTACCACGCCGCGGCCATGGATGAGATCGCCGAGCGGGCCGGGGTCAGCAAGCCGGTGCTCTACCAGCACTTCCCCGGCAAGCTCGAGCTGTATCTGGCGCTGTTGGAGGAGCACTCCGAGAAGCTGGTCAGCAGCGTCCGCGAGGCGCTCGCGTCGACGACGGACAACCGGCTGCGGGTCGAGCGCTCGGTCCGGGCCTACTTCGACTTCGTCAACGACCCCAGCGGCGCCCACCAGCTGGTGCTGGAGTCCGACCTGCGCAGCGAGCCGGCGGTCCGGCAACGGGTCGAGGACGCCTTCGCCCAGTGTGTGCGCGCGATCGCGGCGACGATCGTCGCCGACACCGGTCTGTCCCAGGACGAGGCCGACCTGCTCGCGGTCGGCCTGGTGGGGCTGGCCGAGACATGCTCGCGCTGGTGGCTCGTGCGCGGCGGCACGGTGCCGCCGGAGCGAGCGATCGAGGCGATGGTCGAGCTCGCCTGGCACGGAATCGGCGGCTACCCCCGCAGCTCGCCGGCCTCCGACGGCGACGGCCCCGTAGCCGGCGTCGACGCCGGCTGACCCGCGCTACTCGTACCGGCCGTATCGGGCCGGTCGTGGGCGGCGCGCGAGCGGGCGATGACCGCTGTGCCGGGAGCGAACACGACGACTCGGGTCAGCCGCCGGGGCTCCTGGGGTCATAGTGTGTCCTGTGATCGCCCGACGGCGGTGCGCGCCCGCCGGCTGTGTCCGTCGGTCATCCGGGGGGACGCTCCGGACGAAGACACTCCCGCAGGGATCGGTTGACGCCGGCTCCTGTGGATCTCGGCTGTGACAAGGCGAAGCCCGCGCGGCCGGAGGCCGACGCTAAATATCAGCCCGTAGTGCACACGAAGGCGAGGTCATCCGGGTGGAGGTCAAGATCGGCGTGCAGAACGTCGGCCGGGAGCTGGTGCTTGAGAGCGCCCAGACGCCGGACCAGGTCGCCGAGGCGGTCGCCGCGGCCCTCGCCGCGGACAACGGGCTGCTCTCCCTGTTGGACGAGAAGGGCCGGCGAGTGGTCATCCCGGCCGCCAAGCTGGCCTACGTCGAGATCGCGGAGGCCGAGTCCCGCCGCGTCGGCTTCGGCGCCTCATAGAGCACGGAACGGACCAGCCTGGGGCGCGACCTTGTGGGTCGCGCCCCAGTGGTGTCTATGAGGACAGGCCCAAAGCGGCCATGCGCTCCGTGTGGGCCTTCATGATGCTGTTGAAGATGGCGGCGACCGCCTCCAGGTCACCGACCCCGACGAGCAGGCCCGTGAGGGCGTCGCGCTCCACGGCGACCTGCTGGGCCTGGTTGAGCGCCTCGCCGACCAGGCGGCGCGCCCAGAGGGCGAGCCGGCCGGCGACCACCGGGTTGACGGCGATGGCGCCCCTGACCCGGTCGACCACGAAGGCCGCGTGCCCGGTGTCCGCGAGCACGTCGAGCACGAGCGCCCTGGCGTCGTCGTCGAGGCGGTGCGCGATCGCGCGGTAGAAGTCCGCCGCGATGCTGTCGCCCACGTACGCCTTCACAAGACTCTCCAGCCAGTCGGCCGGGGCGGTCAGCGCGTGGAAGGCCGTCAGCGGGCCGATGAACGGCGCCATCGCCGCCTCCGGATCGACGCCGCGGCCGACGAGGGCCATGCTGATCGCTTCGAAGTGCGTGAACTCGGCCGCGGCCATCGCCGCCAGAGAGATCTTGTCGGTGAGCGTCGGCGCCATCCGCGCGTCGGTCGCCAGGCGCTCGAACGCCGTGAGCTCACCGTAGGCGATCATCCCCAGCAGGTCGACGACGGCCTGGTCGGCCACCACTCGCTCGACGACCACCCCATCGGTCACCACCCCATCGGTCACCACCCCATCGGTCACCGTTCCGTCGGTCAGGTCGCCCAGGGTCACATCGGTGGTCTTCTCGGGAGTTGTCCGCGAGAGCGCGGTCATAGGTGCTGCTTTCGGGTCTCGAGGGGCAATGGGGGCGCCAAAGTGCCCCTCACTCCCTGCGGACCCCCCAGCCCCCGGAAGCACTGTGCTGTCCGTCACGTACCTCAACTCCCAGGCTGATTGATCCAACGTCGTCACCTGACGTGTTACCCGTTGGCGCCGTTCGTTCCTCATCGCTGAGCGCACGCCGACTGACCGGGCCATGTTCCGCCTCAGTAACGTCGGACGGGCCACGATCGTCGCGGAGCGCGCCCATCGAGCGGTCACACAGGCTATCCTTGTCGTAGCCGGTGGTCATCACAGACCGGCCGGCCGTCGAAGGCAACGCGTCGCCCCGGTTTCCGGGCTGCTGGGCCAAGCTGCTGGCTTCGAAACCACTGGTTTCGGAGCCGCTGGCCCACCCCCGCTCGATCGGGTCGCTGGCGCGGCCCGACACATCGCGAGCGGCGCCTCAACATCGGACACCGCTCAGGAGCAGACCAGGAGCGACCCGCTGTCCGTCACAGCCGCATCTCTGACCATCACCGACACCACATCCACCGCCGACGCCGATGCTGACACCCCCGCCGGCGCTGGCCTCACCGCTCCGGCGCAGGTAGACGCCCCGGCCGCCGCCGAGCACAAGACCACCTTCGCCGACCTCGGCGTTCGCCACGAGACGGTGGACGCCCTCACGGCCGCGGGCATCATCCATCCCTTTCCCATCCAGGAGCTGACGCTCCCGCTCGCGCTTGCCGGTACCGACATCATCGGCCAGGCGCGCACCGGCACCGGCAAGACCCTGGGCTTCGGCATCCCCATCGTCCAGAAGGTCATCGGCCTGAACGAAGGCGCCGATGGCCGCCCGCAGGCGCTCATCGTCGTGCCGACCCGTGAGCTGTGTGTCCAGGTCACGGCCGACCTCGAGCGGGCGGGTGCCCGCCGGCAGGTGCGCGTGCTGTCCGTATACGGCGGCCGGGCCTACGAGCCGCAGCTGGCCGCGCTGCGCACGGGCGTCGACGTCGTCGTCGGCACTCCGGGCCGCCTGCTCGACCTCGCCCGTCAGCGCGCGCTCAATCTGGGCAACGTCGCGACGCTGGTGCTCGACGAGGCCGACGAGATGCTCGACCTCGGTTTCCTGCCGGACGTGGAGCGCATCGTCTCGCTGCTGCCGGCTGGCCGGCAGACCATGTTGTTCTCGGCGACGATGCCCGGCCCGGTGATCGCGCTCGCCCGCCGGTTCATGATCCGGCCAGTGCACGTGACCGCCGAGCAGCCCGACGAGGGCCGCACCGTCCCGACCACCAGCCAGCACGTCTTCCGCGCGCACGCGCTGGACAAGATGGAGGTGCTGGCCAGGATTCTGCAGTCCGACGGCCGCGGGCTGTCGATCGTGTTCGTGCGGACCAGGCGCACCGCCGACAAGGTGGCCGAGGACCTGTCGCGACGCGGCTTCGCCGCCGCCGCGGTGCACGGCGACCTCAACCAGGGCCAACGCGAGCAGGCGCTGCGCGCGTTCCGCGCCGGCAAGGTAGACGTGCTGGTGGCCACCGACGTGGCCGCCCGCGGCATCGACATCGGCGGTGTCACCCACGTCGTCAACTACCAGTGCCCGGAGGACGAGAGCGTCTACCTGCACCGGATCGGCCGCACCGGCCGTGCCGGCGGCAGCGGGGTCGCGGTCACGTTCGTCGACTGGGACGACCTCGCACGCTGGCAGCTGGTGAACCGGGCGCTCGCGCTCCCGTTCGACGAGCCGATGGAGACCTACTCCACCTCCCCGCACCTGTTCGAGGCGCTCGGCATCCCGGCCGGGTCGACCGGCGTGCTGCCCCGCGCGGCGCGGACGCGCGCGGGGCTCGCCGCCGAGGAGATCGAGGACCTCGGCGGCGGGGCCCGGCGCGCTCGCCGCGGCCGGCCCGCGGCGGCCCAGGCAGGCGACACCGACCGTGCCGCGGCCAAGGAGGCCGCGACCGCCCGGGCCAGGACGCGCCGCCGCACCCGCGGCGCGGGCGCCGCGGCGGCAGCCGTCGGGCTCCCTGAGGACGCGGACGAGGGTACCGAGGGCGCCGTCGCGCTCGAGGTTGTCGGGGCCCACGGCGGAGCCGACGTCACCGGCCTCACCACGGCCGAGCTCGTGGCGGCCGACATCGCCGACGAGACCGACGGATCCGAGGTGACCGGGGCCGACGAACAGGGCACCGAGGGCGGCGCAGCGCGCCGACGCCGGCGCCGGCGCGGAGGCCGTGGCCGCTCTGCCCGGTCCACCGCGGCGGACGCGCTGGACATCACGCCGGCCGACGGCGAGGACGGCGCACCGGAGTCCCACGCCGAGTCCGCCTAAGCGGCCACGACCAGGCAGCCTCAGAACCTGGGAACGGAATCCTCTGGGTTCCGCTCCCGGGTTCCCGCGGCATTTCTGCTGGGACCAGACGCCGGACCCCGGTCCCGCCGTCTCGGGCACACACGCCGGGCTCAGTGCGCGGACACGGACACGGACACACGATTCAGTCTCTCGTGACGCTCAGCGTCAGCCGGACCCACGAGACCCGGCGGCAGGCCGGGCAGCGCAGCAACGACGGGTACCGCGGCCGGATGATCGGCAGGTGCAGGCTCGGGGTGAGCAGCGTCAGCGCACGCCTCGCGCCCACCGTCGCCGCCTGCATGCACCGGGAACAGTTGACCGTCACGCCTGAGCCGTGGGGGTCGGGCGGGCGCTCGCCGCTGTAGAGAGCGCGCTTGCCGTGCATGTCGCGGCCGATGACGCCTGGCCGGGACCCGGACGATGCCTCGCCGGACGCGGGCGAACGCCCGGTGCGCGGGCGCAGCCGGTCGAACCCGGCCGACGCGGCCCGCGCCCGCCTGCCCGCGCCTTCGCCCCCGCTCGCGGCTCCGGCCTTACCCGGCGGCACGGCCGCGCCGGCCTTACCCGGCGGCACGGCCGCGCCGGCCATGCGCCCGCTCACCGGCCGACGCGCGACAACGCGGCCGAGGCGGCCACCTCGCGGGAGCCGGCCGCCAGCTCGTCGACGGCCAGCTCGTCGACGTCTTCGGCCAGGTGGTCCTCCGCGAGGCCGACGACCGGCAGCGCGCCGGCCAACAACACCGCCCCGCCGACGCCGGGCACCGGGCCCAGCCCGAGACCGGCGATCGTCCGGGCATGCGCCCGATAGGCCTGCGCGCCCTTCGACCTGGCCGCGGTGGTGAGGATCGAGCGGCCGATGCCGGGTGCCTCCGCGAAGCGCACCGAGCGCGCGACCGGCGGTTCGAGCACCCTGACCTGGTAGCGGGCCGCGACATCGGCCAGCACCGCTCGACTGTGGGCGGTGCGGCCGTCAAAGAGGGTCGGCAGCACGCCGCGCACGCGCAGCTTCGAGTTCGTGAGGCGGCGGACGTCGTGCACGGTGTCGAGCAGCTGGCCGACCCCGCGGTGGGACAGCGTCTCGCACTGCAGCGGGATGATCAACTCGTCGGCGGCCGTGAGGCCGTTGATGGTCAGCACCCCCAACGACGGCGGACAGTCCACCAGGACGAAGTCGTAGTCGTCGACGATCTCGGCGAGGGCGAGCCGCAGCACGTGCTCCCGTCCGGTGCGCGAGAGCAGGACCGCCTCGCAGCCGGCCAACTCGATGGTCGCCGGCAGCAGGTCCGACCCGTCGGCGGTACGCAGGACGACAAGACCCGCGGACAGGCGTCCGAGCAGCACGTCGTGGACGGACAGCTCGAGCGCGTCCGGGTCGAGCCCCAGCGAGAACGTCAGGCAGGCCTGCGGGTCCAGGTCGACCAGCAGGACTCGCTGACCTAGCTCGGCCAGGGCGGCGCCGAGACTCGACACAGAGGTCGTCTTGGCGACGCCACCCTTTTGGTTGGCGACAGCGAGAACGCGGGCCACAACTGAGAGTGTGTCAAGCGTGACCGTGTGGTCACAACCTCCCTCGCCCACGAGTGTCGCGCCGACTACTTAGGTCCCGCGCACGACGGGCGCGAGGGGCGCCCTCTCGGGCCCGGCCCACCGCCCACCGCGCGTGGCGGCGCGGAGGCGCGGACGCGCGGGGCCGCCCGGCGCGGCGATCGGCGGCGCGACCGCCTACAGTCCTGCACCGTGCCTCAGCTCCCCCGCGTTGCTGTGCTCGGCGCCGACCTGACCGGCGCGGTCGCGCTGACCGCCCTCATCGACGGCGGAATCGACGCCGTCTACGTCGGGTCGCCCACGCCGGCCGCCGGAGTGCTGCTCGCCGAGCGCGCGCTCGCCAGCCGCCGCGTCGGAGGCCGGGATGACGACCTCGGTGAGTCGGCGCCGCGGACTCCCGTGGACGAGGCCACCGCCGATCTCCTGCCCGTCGTCAGCCGCGTCGGCACGGAGGACGACCCGGGGCGCGGCTTCGAGATCAGCATTGATGGCCGGCCGCTGGGCAGCTGGGATGCCATCGTGGTGACCGTGACGACGGTCGCCGCCGTCGCCGGGGTGATCGGTGTCGACGCTCCCTGGTACGGCGGCGTCTTCCATCCACGAGCCGACGGCGTCTACCTGGTTGGCAGCCTCGAGGGCGCTGGCGCGGCGCTCACGGAGCCAGGCGACGCGTCCACTCGGCACACGGGCCAAGACGACGAAATGCCGCCGTCGAGCCTTGGCCAACAGCTCGCCTGGGCACAGGCGAGCTGGGTCGGCGAACATCTGCGTGGGCGCTACCTGCTGCCGGCCTACCTGGCGATGCTTGATCACCCTGGGCTGCGTCGCGTCGGCCTTCGCCGGCGGGGCATCGGCGGCTACCTGCGCGCCCTGGAACGCGAGCTGCGCGCCGGCCGGGCCCGCGCCGCCGCCGCCGGATACCCGCTCCCGCTCCCCGCCTCCACCGCGGCCGCGTCCCCGGCACGCGGTCAGGCAAGCCCCTGGTGACGGCGATCCGGGACGTCAGGCTCAGCGCCCGTCACGCACCCGCCGTAGGCGGCTGGCGGCCTCGCGCAGGGTCTCCTCCCGCTTCGGGAACGCGAACCGGATGATGTGGCGGCCGTCGGCCTGGTCGGCGAAGAACGACGAGCCGGGGACGGCGGCGACGCCGATCTCGCTCACCAGCCGCCGGGCGAAGGCGACATCGTCACCGGCCGGGTCGACGGCGCTGGTGTCGCACATCACGTAGTAGGCGCCCGACGGCTGGCTGACCCCGAAGCCCGCCTCGGTGAGCGCGTCGCACAGCAGGTCGCGACGGGCCCGGTAGGCGGCCGCGAGGTCGGTGTAGTAGCTCGCGGGCAGGCCCATCGCCGCGACGCCGGCGGCCTGGAGCGGGGCGGCGGCGCCCACCGTGAGGAAGTCGTGCACCTTGCGGATGCCGGCGGTGAGCGCCGCCGGGGCGATCGTCCAGCCGACTCGCCAGCCGGTGACCGCGTAGGTCTTGGACAAGGCGTTGACCGTCACCGTGCGGTCGGCGAGGCCGGGCACGGTCGCCGGCGGTATGTGCCCGCCGGGGCCGAGGTAGTGGATGTGCTCGTAGATCTCGTCGGTGATGACCAGGACGTCGTGGCGCTGGCAGAGCTCGGCGATGACGTCCAGCTCGGCCCGGCTGAACATCTTGCCGGTCGGGTTGTGCGGGGTGTTGACGACGATGGCCCTGGTCCGGTCGGAGAAGGCGGCGCGCAGCTCCGCCTCGTCGAAGCTCCAGTCCGGCGCGCGCAGCTTCACCAGCCGCGGCACGGCGCCGGACAGCACCGCGTCCGGGCCGTAGTTCTCGTAGAACGGCTCGAACAGGATGACCTCGTCACCCGGGTCGACGAGCCCGAGCATCGTCGCGATCATCGCCTCGGTGGCCCCGCAGGTGACGCAGATCTGCGTGTCCGGGTCGATGTTCCAGCCAGGGTAGGCGCGGGCCACCTTGGCCGCGATCGACGCGCGGAAGGCCGGCGCGCCCCAGGTGATGGCGTACTGGTTGTCGTCGGCGTCGATGGCCGACTTCGCCGCGTCCTTCAGCTCGGCTGGGCAGGAGAAGTCCGGGAAGCCCTGGGCCAGGTTGACGGCGCCGTGCGCGACCGCCAGCCGGGTCATCTCCCGGATGACGGACTCGGTGAACGTCGCCGCCTTCGCCGACAGCCGGGCGGCACCGGCCGCCGGAGCCGGCTGCGAGTACGCAATCTTCGAGGCCACCGGCCCATGATGCCTCTATCCCCACCGAGCTGGTGCTCATGGGCGGTCCGTGCACCGCGTCGACCGGGCTCACCACGGGGTTCGACCCGCGAAAAACCTCACGCCGAGGCCGGGAGAGGTCTCGTCGAACCGCGAGCAGGGCCGACCCGATCGCGCCGATGGGTCGATGGGTCGACGGGTCGACGGTCAGTCCAGCGCCTGCCCGCCGGTGTTCTCGCCGCCGGCCTCGGCGAACTGCTCCGCGCCCGCCCACGGGGTGAGCTCGGGACCGGCGGCCTGGCCCTCGGGGCAGTGGCGGCGGAAGTCGCACCAGGAGCACAGCGGGCCGGGGCGCGGCGGGAACGCCACATCGGCCGGCTGGCCGGCGGCGAGCTTCTCGGTGGCGGCGGCCGCGTCGACGGCGACGGACTCGGCCCGCCGGATGTGCCGGGCGAGGCTTTCGTCGGTGTGCTCCGCCACGACGACCCGGCCCGTCGGCAGGTGGTGCAGCTCAACCCAGCGGCAGCGCTGCCGCAGCATCCGCTCGGCCGCGAAGGCGTACAGCGCGAGCGCGGGCGACGTCCGGGCCTCGCCCTCCTCCGGCGGGCGCCGACCCGTCTTGTAGTCGACGACGACCAGCTCGCCGTCCCGCTCGTCCAGGCGGTCCACTCGCCCGTGCAGCGCCAGGATCTCGGTACGGGTGGCGACCTGGCGCTCCACCGCGCGCGGCGGCACCGCCGGGTCCAGCCCGGCGGCGTACCGCTCGCACATCGCGGCGGCCCGCTCCCGGGCGGCCGCCGACTGCTCGTCGTCGCGCCAGCCGTCCCGGATCCAGCCGGCGCGCAGCAGCTCGGCGGCCCGCGCGGGCGTCCGGCGGGGCTCCGGCTCGTCCCACCAGCGGTGCAGCGCGTTGTGCACGCTCACGCCCAGCGAGGTGTGCGCCCAGGGCGGCCCCTTGGGCGGGACCGGCCGGTCGACGTAGGTCATCCGGTAGCGGCGCGGGCAGTCCTCGAAGGAGGCGAGCCTCGTCGGGGTGCAGCTGAACAACCTGCGGGGCATCCCGTCGAGCAACAGCTGCGCCACGATGTCTTCCTCTCACCGGGTCAGAGGCCGAAGCGCCCCACGGGCTCCCGGACCTCCCCGATAGGCTTCGCCGATCGGGCAGGGACCCCGGATCCGTGGAGGATCCGGGAACCCCGCCGCGACGATGGCGAAGCCTCGCGCGGCTGGAGGTCACGTCAGGGGTCACGAGTCGAGAGGATCATCGCACCGGACACCGACAGTTCTGGCGCGGGCGCCGAGCCGGAACAGGACGGGACGGGCGGTGGGGCGGCTCACAGCGGGAGCCGACCGAGTCCCCGCGAACCAGCGACACCAGCGTTGGCAGGTGCCCAGAGTGCGCACGGCGCCCGGAGCCGGTGCGCTGGGCAACTGGACGTAACGGCCACAGCCTGGCATGCTGCTCCGCATGGAGCGCAGCGCACTCGCGGCCGGGCACGAGCCCGTACACGAGACGCGACGCCAGTTTTATGGGGGCCGGGCCCGGTTCCCGCTGTGCCGCTGACCTGCGCAGAAGACAGACCGATGGCCCGGACGCCCCGGGCCGTTCTCGTGCCTGGGCCGTGCCGAGCCCAGACCCGAAGGGTTCCCCGTGAGCAACACCGTGGACGCCAGCCTGGATGGCACTCTGGCCGCCGGCTCGGCCGCGCCGACGGCGCCGACCATCACCACGATCGACGAGGGCCGTCGTCTGATCGACGACCTCGACGTCCAGCTCCGTGACCTGGTCGCCGTCCGCCGGGACATCTCCCGGCAGATTCAGGCGCTGCGCAGCGCCGACGGCGGCCCGCGCGTCCAGCACGGCCGCGAGAACGAGATCATCGCGGCGTGGGCCGACGAGCTGGGCCCACGCGGCGTCGAGATCGCGCTCGCCGTCCTGACTCTCTGCCGCGGCTCCCTTACCTGAGCGGTTCCCCGGGGTCCTTCCCGGATTGACGTCGCCGATCCGGCGGGCCCGGAAGGTCCGGGGCCCACCGGATCCGGGGTCCCTGCCCGACCGGCGACAGGGTCCCTGCCGGATCGGCGGACGGGGTCCCTGCCGGATCGGCGAAGCCGATCTGGGAGGTCGTGATCTGGGAGGTCGTGATCTGGGAGGTCAGCGATCGGGGAGGTCCGGGAGTTGCTCCGGGAGGCCCGGGCCGGCCGCCTCTCGCCGGGGCCAGGCTCGTCGTGGCCCGCCCCAGCCGGCTACGGCCCCCTGCCGCCGTCCGGCTCGCCGCCGTCCGGCTCGTGGTGGAGCGCGCCGTACTCCGCGACGTCGTCCGTGAGCTGCCGCTCACGCCAGTCGGGCGGGAGGATGTGGTCGAGGACGTCGTCGACCGTCACCACGCCCACCAGCCGGCCGGCATCGTCGAGCACCGGCGCGGCGACCAGGTTGTACGAGGCCAGGTGGCGGGTGACCTCGGCGAGGGGGGTGTCCGGCCGCAGCGGCCGGGTGTCGACGTCGATCACCGCGCCGACCAGCGTCGACGGCGGCTCGCGCAGCAGCCGCTGGAAGTGCGCCAGGCCCAGGTAGCGCCCGGTCGGCGTCTCGTAAGGCGGGCGCACGACGTAGACCTGAGCCGCGAGCGCTGGTGACAGCTCTGGGGCGCGCACCCGGGCGAGCGCCTCGGCGACGGTCGCGCTCGGCGCGAGGATGACAGGTTCACTGGTCATCATGCCGCCGGCGGTGTCGTCGGCGTAGCGCAGGAGCTGGCGGACGGGCGCGGCCTCCTCCGGCTCCATCAGCTGGAGCAGGCGCTCGGCGTCCTCCTCCGGCAGCTCCCCGAGCAGGTCGGCGGCATCGTCCGGGCCCATCGCCTCCAGCACGTCGGCCGCCCGGTCGTCGGCGAGCCCGCCCAGCAGCTCCACCTGCTCGTCCTCGGGGAGCTCCTCCAGTACATCGGCGAGCCGCTCGTCGTCCAGCGCCGCCGCGACCTCCGCGCGCCGCTTGCGGGACAGGTCGTGCAGCAGCGAGGCCAGGTCGGCCGGGCGCAGCTTCTCGAACGCGGCGAGGAGGTTCGCCGCGCCCTGGCCGTCCTCGGGCAGGGACAGCCCGCCGACCTCGTCCCAGGCGACCGTGTGCACCTCGCCGCGCCGGCCTCGCCCCACCCGCACGGCGACCTGGTCCAGGATCCACTCGCCGCCGCGGACGGGCGCGATCGCCGCGTCGAGGACCGTCACCTCCCGGCCGGTGGCCACCTCCGCGACCCTGCGGTCGAGCAGCTCGCCGAGGACGCGGGTCTCGCCGGCGCGTTGCGCGAACCGGCGCCAGCTCAGCCGGGCCGACGAGAGGATGACGGCGCCCGACTCGACCCCGGTGACCCGGTTGATGGGCACGAAGATCGGCCGATGCTGGACCTCGACGGCGAGCCCGAGGACCCGGGGCGGGGCATGCCCGAGACGCAGCGTCACCACGACGTCGCGGACCCGGCCGACCTGGTCACCGTTCGGGTCCAGCACCAGCAGCCCGGCCAGCCGTCGGCAGTACACCCGTACCGGCGCCGGCGGACGCGACGCACCCGGGCCCGTCACGGCAGCCACGACGCGGCGGAACAACGCGTGCTCACCGCGCGAGGCTACCCCCGGCCGGTCTGGTCAGGCGGCCCTGGGTCCCCCGCGGGAGGACAGGCACCCGCGCGAACTGGATGGGCGCGAGTGCCGCCGTGGCCGCGTTCCAGAAGGCGGCCAGGTCATGAAGACAAGGCAGGCGGCGTATTAAAATACCACACAGGAGCCGTTGTGTCTCGATTCGGAACCACGCTAATGTGTCGAAACAGGCAACCCGTCAGCCACCGCCGCCCGGCGACCGCGAACGCCACGGCCGGGCCCGGTGCCGCAAGCACGAAGGACGGACAAAATGGCCAGCCCCCTTGCCTACCGACTACGCAACACTGTTCGCCTGACCGGATTCGAGATCGTCCGGACCGCGCCGGATGGCAACATGCTCGCCTCCCACCTGCACGAACTGCTTGCTCTCTACGGGATCAACTGCGTGTTCGACGTGGGAGCCCGCCAAGGCGAGTTCGGCCGCTGGCTGCGCGGGACGGGCTATCGAGGCCGAATCGTCTCGTTCGAGCCGGTGCGGGACAACATCCGGCACCTGCGCGCCAGCGCGAGCCGCGACCCCGGCTGGGTCGTCGAGCCCTATGCGCTGGGCGCCACCGAGGGCCGCGCCAGCATCAATGTCACCAACTTCACTCATTTCAGCTCGTTCCGTACGCCCGGCAGGCTCGCGGCCGAGCTCTTTGCTGACGAGTCAAGGGTGACGTCGACCGAGGAGGTGGCTGTCCACCGGCTGGCGGACGTGTTCGACAACGTCACGAGAGGGATCGGCGAACCGCGCGTCTACCTGAAGATGGACACGCAGGGCTTCGACCTCGAAGTACTGCGCGGCGCGGAGGAAGTGCTCCCGAAGGTGGTGGCACTGCAGTCGGAGATGGCTATTCAGCCGTTGTACGAGGACAACCCGACCTTTGACCGCGCATGGCCCCAGATCGCCTCGTACGGATATTCGCTGTCCGGCATGTTTCCCGTCTCGCACGACCCGCAGCTGCGGATGCTGGAGTTCGACTGCGTGGCGGTACGCGACGAGTGCTCGGACGGCCTCGGCTGACCGGGCGGGAAGTGGACAACGCCATTCCCTCGTCCTGAACGTTTTATCCCGCGCCAGGACGGGTGGCACGGCGGGAGCCGCGCCATCACGCGCCCGATGGAGCCACGGCCGCCGGGCTGGTGAGGGAACCCACACCGGAGCATGATCGAAAACGGCTCCGTTCTCGGGCGCCGGCAACGGGCTGCGGCTACTATCTCGATCATGTCGCTACGTCCACGCCGCTCCTGCCTCGCGGTTCCTGGGTCTTCCGTCAAGATGCTGGGGAAGGCGCAGGGCCTGCCCGCGGACCAGATCTTCTGCGATCTGGAGGACTCCGTCGCCCCGGGTGCGAAGGAGTCGGCGCGTGGCAATGTCGTCGCCGCGCTGAACGAGGGCGACTGGGCCGGTAAGACCCGGGTGGTACGGGTCAACGACCTGACGACGAAGTGGACGTACCGCGACGTCATCACGGTCGTCGAGGGCGCCGGGCGCAACCTTGACTGCATCATGTTGCCGAAGGTGCAGACCGCCGCCCAGGTGGAGTGGCTCGACCTGTTGTTGACCCAGATCGAGCAGGTCATGGGCCTTGAGGTCGGCCGGATCGGCATCGAGGCGCAGATCGAGAACGCGCTCGGCCTGTCGAACGTCAAGGAGATCGCGTTCGCGAGCCCCCGTATCGAGACCATCATCTTCGGCCCGGCCGACTTCATGGCGTCGATGAACATGCCGTCGCTCGTCGTCGGGGCACTCAACCCCGACTATCCGGGTGACCCGTTCCACTACGTCCTGTTCAAGATTGTGGAGGCGGCCCGCGCCCGCGGTGTGCAGGCGATCGACGGCCCGTTCCTGCAGATCCGCGACGTGGATGCGTTCCGCTCGGTCGCGAGGAAGTCCGCCGCGCTCGGGTATGACGGCAAGTGGGTGCTGCACCCGGGCCAGATCGACGCCGCGAACGAGGTCTACTCGCCGCGTCAGGAGGACTACGACCACGCCGAGCTCATCCTCGACGCGTATGCCTGGCACACCTCCGAGGCGGGCGGCCTGCGCGGCGCGGTCATGCTCGGCGACGAGATGATCGACGAGGCGAGCGCGAAGATGGCCCAGGTCATCGCCGGCAAGGGCCGCGCCGCCGGGATGCAGCGGACCAGGAAGTTCGAGCCGCCGACCAGCTGAGCCCGTCCCGGGCCGGCCGGCGGCGGCCGGGCCAGACGCGCCCAGCCCGGCCGCCCCGGCCGGGCGCTGACCAGGACTCGTGACGCCCAGAAAGGATTGGGAATGGGCAGGATCGCGCAGACCGACGGTCTGACCGACGTCCAGGCCGACATTCTGTCGGCGGTGCGCACCTTTGTGGACAAGGAGATTCTGCCGCACGCGACCGAGCTCGAGCACAAGGACGAGTACCCGCACGAGATCATCGAGCAGATGAAGGAGATGGGCCTGTTCGGGATCACGATCCCGGAACAGTACGGCGGGCTCGGCGAGTCGCTGCTCACCTACGCGCTGGTCGTCGAGGAGGTCGCCCGCGGCTGGATGAGCGTCTCGGGCGTCATCAACACCCACTTCATCCTCGCCTACCTCCTGATCCAGCACGGCACCGAACAGCAGAAGCAGCGGCTGTTGCCGAGGATGGCGACCGGCGAGATCCGCGGCGCCTTCTCGATGAGCGAGCCGGGCTGCGGCTCGGACGTCTCCGCGATCACCACCCGGGCCGACCGCGACGGCGACGGGTACGTCCTCAACGGCCAGAAGATGTGGCTGACCAACGGCGCCCGCGCCGGGATCGTGGCCACCCTCGTCAAGACCGACGAAGGCGCGTCCTCGGTCTACCGGAACATGACGACGTTCCTGCTGGAGAAGGAGCCGGGATTCGGCACCACCGGCGGGATCACCATTCCCGGCAAGCTCGAGAAGATGGGCTACAAGGGCGTCGAGACCACCGAGATGGTGCTCGACAACCACCGGGTCCCCGCGACGTCGGTCCTGGGTGGGCCCGAGGCCGCCGGCAGGGGCTTCTACCAGATGATGGACGGCGTCGAGGTCGGCCGGGTCAACGTCGCCGCCCGCGCCTGCGGCATCATGATCCGTGCCTTTGAGCTGGCGATCGCCTACGCCCAGCAGCGCAGGACCTTCGGCCACCAGATCGCCGACCACCAGGCGATCGCGTTCAAGCTCGCCGAGATGGCGACCAAGGTCGAGGCTGGTCACCTGATGATGGTCAGCGCCGCGCGCAAGAAGGACCGCGGCGAGCGCAACGACGTCGAGGCCGGCATGGCCAAGTACCTCGCCAGCGAGTACTGCCACGAGGTCACCACCGACGCGTTCCGTATCCACGGCGGCTACGGCTACTCGAAGGAGTACGAGATCGAGCGGCTGTTCCGCGAGGCACCGTTCATGCTGATCGGCGAGGGCACGTCCGAGGTCCAGAAACGCATCATCAGCCGCGCCCTGCTCAAGGAATACAAACTGGCCTAGCAGAGCCAGGCGGTGCCCCGGGACGGAAGCCCCGAGGCACCGCCAGGTGTCAGAGGTAGCGCCTGGCCGGTTCGACCATGGCACGGACGGTCTTGCCCTCGTGGAACTCGCCGATCGCGGTCATCGCCCACACCGGCGTGTTCGGGACGCGCTGCACCTTGCACATCACCAGGCCGGTGGCCGGCTTCGACTCGGAAAGGTCGAACCGGACGAGCTCCTGGTTGGTCAGATCGTCGATCAGACGGCAGTACGCCCGCCGCACCTCGGTGAACGGCTGGCCCTGGAAGCTGTTCACCGTGAACACCAGCGCCGTCACCGCCGGCGGCAACGCGCCGAGATCGACAAGGATGACCTCGTCGTCGCCCTCGCCCTGACCGGTCAGGTTGTCACCAGAATGGCGTACCGCGCCCTTCGCGCCCTTCTTCGACATGAACCAGACCTTGTCGACGTCCTTGCCTCGGGCGTCGTAAAGAATGCAGGACGCGTCGAGGTCGATCGACCGGCCCTGCATCGCCGGGTCCCAGCCAAGCGCCATGCGGACCCGGGTCAGGGGCGGCGCGCCGGTCTTGACCAGCGAGACGGCCTCGCCCTTGCGCAGCGACACCCGGCCCTTGTCAAGGTTGACCGCGCCGGCGGCGCCCGCCGCCGCGGCCGGACCGGGCGGCGGACCCCACTGCTGGCCAGCCGGCGGGCCACCGGGCGGCGGCCCCTGCGGCGCGCCCCACTGCTGGGGGGCTCCGGGCGGCCCGGCCGGCGGCGCCCATCCGCCAGGTGGCGGCCCCCACTGCTGGGGCTGGCCCGATGGAGGCGGCGAGCCCCACGGCTGAGGCCCGGAAGGCGGGGGCTGCCCATATCCCGGCTGACCGCCGGGGGGTGGTGCGCCCCAGGGCTGCCCGGGCGGTGGCGTTGCCCCCGGCCTCGGCGGGGCCTGCGGCGGCTGGGGGGCGGGCGCGGCGGCCGCCTCCGGGCGCACCAGCTGGGTCGGGGCCTCGAACATCTCCTCGTTCTGCGCCGGCCATCCACCGGCCGGCCCGGCCGCGTTCGGCCCCGCCCCCGCGGGCCGCCGGTCGAACGACGCCGGTCGCGAGGCGGGGGCCGGCTGGGCGGCCGCCGGGCCGGGGTCGTCGACGGCGATGCCGAAGTCGGTGGCGATGCCGGCAAGGCCGGCGGCATAGCCCTGGCCGACCGCTCGCACCTTCCAGGCACCGGCCCGCCGATACAGCTCGATCATGATCAGCGCGGTCTCGGTGCCCAGGCCTTCCGGCGCGAACCGGGTGATCTCCGCGCCGCCCCGGCTGTCCCGCACGGTGACGGTCAGCCCGCGGACAGCCGCGAACGTCGCGGGCCCCGAACCGTCGAGGCTTCCGGTGACGGCCACCTTGTCGATGTCCGGCGGGACAGCCGTCAGCGAGAACTCCAGCGACGAGGGCGGCGTCAGCCGTACGCCCGGGCCGTTGGGCTGGTTGTAGAAGACGAAGTCGGCGTCCGAACGGACCTTGCCCGCCGGCGTCAGCAACAGCGCCGCGATGTCGAGCGGCGTCGACGAGGAAACCTCCACCCGCACGTCCGGCGTCGGCAGCGGTGCGTTCGCCCCCTTGCTCAGCACACCAGCCATGGTTCCTCCCGTACTCCGACTTGCTTCGCCGAGCTAGCTTCGCCCAGCATCTCCCGGGCCAACGCGGCCGGACGCCTCGATCGTTCCAGATAACGCCGGTTCCGGGACATCCCCGCCGCCGAGAAACTCTCCTCGGAGCCGGCGGGCATACGCACCGGGAACGATCCCGAGTACATCACGGCGCCCGCGCCCGCGGCCCCACGGCGTTCTCCCCACCGCTCGCCCCTGCACAAGTCTCCCCACGGACCCGCCCCGGCCCGCACCCCAGCCCACGCCACGCACCCCAGCGACGCCCCGGTCACCGTTTCGGCTCAACCCAACCCCGCCTAGTGACAGCGCATCAGCGCAGCGCCAGCCCAGCCATGTCACTGACCCAGATTCAGACCGCCCACAGATACATGCCTGTGCCCGGAGCCAGGCCGCGAGGGCGCTCAGCGCCCGAGGGCGGCGCCCGGCCGGGGTCCCTGCCGGATCGCGAAGCGATCTGGGAGGTCTGGGGCGCGGAGCGTCCGGCCGCGGGACCGCCCTACGATCGGGGGCCGTGGATGTGCGCGCCGCGGTCGAGCGGCACCTCGTGGCGGCGTTTGGCCCGGTCGGCGGCCGTGCGGGGGTCACCTTTCTGGGCGCCGAGCCGATCGACGTGCTGCGGTTTGGCCCGCGCCCCGACGGCTTCTTCCGGTATGCGACGGTGGGCATGTCGGCGGAGCCGATGAGTGACCCCGGCGCGGCGGTCCGTGATCCCGCCGGCCCGCGAGCCGAGCTCGTGCTCTCGCTTCGGGTCCCGCGTGACAGCGTCGCGCGCCAGCTGGCCCTGCTCGCCGCGATTCCCTCGATCGAGGGCGTCCCGGTGGTCGCGGGCGCAGGCTTGGACCTTGGTGAGCCGCTGTGGGACGAGGCTCCATTCCACGGTGTGCTGGTCGGCGAGCCGGGCGGCCTGGTGCCGGATCTGCGGCTCGCCGACGCGGCCGGGTCGCCAACCCCTGGGCAGACTTGCCCGGTCGACGACCCGACAGGAGCCCCCAGCTTCGCCAATCCGACGGAGATCCCCGCGCCGGTGCGGTTTCTGCCGGTCTTCCCCATGACGCCGAACGAATCGGCCTACAAGCGTGTCCACGGCGCGGCGGCGCTGCGGGAGCGCTGGATCGCCGCGGAGATGGACCTGCGCGATCCCCTCCGACGGGGCCTTCGTATCTGACGCCGGTTTTCGGCCGGGCCTTTCCCGGGCCCATCTGTCCTCGGGCCCTCGGGGCCCCGCCGGATCCGGGGTTCCTGCAGGATCGGCGGAGCTTGCGGACGGGGTCCCTGCCGGATCGGCGAAGCCCGGGGTCCCTGCCGGATCGGCGAAGCCCGGGGTCCCTGCCGGATCGGCGAAGCCGATCTGGGAGATCTGCTGGGAGGTCGTGATCTGGTAGGTCCGGAAGGCGATCCGGCGGGTCTCGGCAGGTCTCGGCGGGTTCGCGGCCGGCCGCCGCGTCATTCGCGGCGCCGACGGCCGGCGGTACGGACGTGCGCCATCTTCCGATCACCGGCTCGGTGGGAAGGAGCGCGGGCCGGCGGTAGTGACCGTGCTCGCGACCGCCTGCGCGACGCCGGTGGCCACGCCTACGCTCCGTGGGAAACCAGGCGGTCGGCGCTTCGCCGAAGCCAGGATCCCCCGCCGGGCGGGACATTCCGCCGTGCGCCAGGTCATGGGAGGGCACGATGCAGTTCGGCCGTTACTACGAGGAGTTCGAGGTCGGTGCCGTCTACAGGCACTGGCCGGGAAAGACGATCACCGAGTACGACGACCACCTGTTCTGCCTGCTCACCATGAATCACCACCCATTGCACATCGACGCGCATTACGCCGAGGAGACCACGCAGTTCAAGCGCAACGTCGTGGTCGGCAACTATGTCTACTCGCTGCTACTGGGTATGTCGGTGGCGGACGTGTCCGGCAAGGCCATCGCCAACCTCGAGGTCGAGTCGCTGCGGCATGTCAAGCCGGTGTTCCACGGCGACACCATCTACGGCGAGTCGACAGTGCTCGACAAGGTGGAGTCCAAGAGCAAGGACGACCGCGGCGTCGTCACCGTGGAGACCCGCGGCTACAACCAGGACGGCGTCCTGGTCTGCATCTACCGCCGCAAGGTGATGGTCCCCAAGCGGTCCTACGGCGAGGCCAGGGGCGGCGAGCAGCCCGGCCGCCCGGTGCCGGTCGAGTCCTGACCTTCGCACCTTCCAGGGCCGGTCCTCCCGGCTTCTCCCCACATGGCCGCGCGCCTCGGGTTTGCCAGCGCGGGGCTGGGCACACTTCGTCCGCGGATCCATATCCGGCGGCCGGCTTCCACACGCATCCGGCGGTTGGCGTCATCCGCGAGGTGAGACGTCCACCAGGACGTGCTGGAGTGGACCGCCCGTGAGGTGGCAGAGGAGTTCGGGAGGAGCCAGGTGACGAGCGTACCCACCTGTCCCCGATGTCTAGGTGGGCTACGGCCGCCCGACCTGTGGAGCGACCAGTGGAGGTGCGAACAGCACGGCGACGTCTCCCCCTGGCACCAGGCAACCGCCACGCCGGAGCACGCACTGCGCCAACTCGCTGACACGGCGACGGTGCCCGCCTGGGTGCCGTCGCCGATGCCGGTCCACTGGTATGTCGGCGGGATCGGCTGGGCCGGCGACGACCGTGCCGGCGCCCGGGCGGTGGCGCTGGCGACGGCCGGCCCGTCGCCGGTCGGCGGGCCGGCGGACATGCTGCTGGTCGCCGAGTCGCCCGGCACGGGTCTCGGTGCCCGGCTGGCGGGGCTCCCCGGGCCCGACCCGCGGCATCTGGACACCCTTCCTGAGGCGAAGGTCGAGGCGGCGGGGCACCCGACCGCGCTGTGGCCGGTGGCATGCCCACGTGACCGGGCGGCGTTCGTCGGTGAGGCCGGCGGAGTGTGGCTGTGGCTGCTGCTGTGGCCCGCGGACGCCGCGCTCCTGCTGATGGAGCACCTGGTCCTGGAGGATCTCCGCGACCGTTCGACGCTCGCCGACCGCCTGCTCTTCGGCGCGCCGACCGACCGGCTCAGCACGCCGATGCCCGGGCCCGGGAGTATGGGCCAGAGCAACGGCGACGGCGGCTGACGCACCAGGGGGTTCCCGCCGCGCCGCGTCCGCTCGTAGGCTCTGCACACCCGGCGGGCCCGAAGGCTCACCCCGGACGCGCCCCCAAGTGAGAGAGCACCGGCCGCCATGACCGAAACCACCCACCACGCCCCGGCGACCCCGGCGACCCCGGAACGCGACGCCGCGCCGGCACAGTTCGCTACGGCAGAGTTCGCGGCGGTGCCGATCGCGCGTGACCGGCTCTGCGTCATCGTCAACCCGAGCGCGGGCGGGGGACGGGCCGGACGGGTGCTCGACGACGTCACGGCGGCGCTGCGCGGCTGGGCGTCCGACGTCGAGGTGGCGAGGACCCGTGACATCGCGCACGCGGACGAGCTCGCCGCTGCGGCGGCCGGCTCGGGCCGGATAGCGGTGGCGCTCGGCGGGGACGGGCTGGTCGGGCGGGTCGCGGGGGCCACCGCGAAGGCCGGGGGCCTGCTCGCCGTGCTGCCCGGCGGGCGGGGCAACGACTTCGCCCGCGGCCTCGGGATCCCCCGCGACCCCGTGGCCGCCGCCGCGGCCGTCGCGGGCGCCGTGGAGCGCCGGGTCGACCTGCCGGAGGCGAACGGCACGCCGTTCATCGGCATCGCGAGTGTCGGCTTCGACTCGGATGTCCAGGTGATCGCGAACCGGACGAGGTTCCTGCGCGGCCAGAACGTCTACACCTTCGCGACCCTGCGGGCGCTGCTGCCGTGGCGGCCGGCCCGCTTCACCGTCAGCCTCGACGGCGGTGAGCCACGGGAGGTCGTCGGCTGGACCGTGGGCGCGGCGAATGCCCCGTACTACGGCGGCGGCATGCGGATGGCCCCCGACGCGGACATCGCCGACGGGCAGCTTGAAGTGATCTTCATTCACCGGACCAGCCGGCTAACCTTGCTAGCGCTGTTCCCTCGTGTCTTCTCCGGACGCCACGTCGACACGAAGCATGTGACCGTGCGGCGGGCGAGCAGGCTGACGCTGGACGCCGACCGGCCGTTCCAGGTCTATGCCGACGGCGACCCGGTCGCCGACCTGCCCGCCGAGATCGCCGTTCGCCCCGGCGCGCTGCGCCTCCTGGTCCCGCCCGCCGCCTGACGGTTAGAACCGTGGGATGTCCGCGCTGGTGCGGGGGATGTCGCCGGTGGCGCGGTCGACGAGGGCCGCGAGGACGGTCGGGGCGGTGCCGTTCGCGCCGATGCCGCGGCCCGGCCCTTCCCTGGTGCCGTGGAAGTCGCTCGAGCCGGTGACGAGCAGGCCGAGGTCGGCGGCCAGCGCGCGCAGCCGGGCACGGGCGGCCGGCGGATGGTCGGGGTGGTCGACCTCGACGCCGGCGAGACCCAGCCGGGCCATCTCCTCGATCACTTCCGGCCCGACGACCGGGCCCCTGGCGGCGGCGAACGGATGGGCGAACACGCTCACCCCGCCGGCCTGGTGGATCAGCCGCAGCGCCTCGGCGACGTCTGGCTGGGTCTTGCCGACCCAGTACCGGCTGTTGCGGCCGCCGATCCAGCTCGGGGTGAAGGCCTCGTCGAAATGGGAGAGCACCCCGGCCTCCAAGAGGGCGGCGGCGATGTGCGGCCGGCCGACCGTACCGCCGGCCAGCTCATCGACCCGCTCCCAGGTCACCGGGTGGCCGTCGGCGGCGAGCATGGCGACCATCCGCCTGGCTCGCGTCTCGCGGTCGTCGCGCAGGAGGGCGCGGGCCGCGGCGAACTCGGGCTCGGCGGGGTCGAACAGGTAGGCGAGCACGTGCAGGCTGATCACACGGTCCTCGGCGACTCGCACCTCGCACGAGATCTCGGCCCCGGGCACCAGCGTCATGCCGGGCCGCAGGGCGGCCTCCGCCGCCGTCATCCCGGCCGTGGTGTCGTGGTCGGTGAGCGCGATCGTCGACAGTCCGGCGTCTGCCGCCACGGCCATCAGCGCCGTGGGCGTGAGCAGCCCGTCGGACGCCGTCGAGTGGGTGTGCAGATCAATCCCGGCCAGCGCGACCTCCCCAGATCCGGCGGACGTGTTCCGCGTCCTGTCCCTCACCGCAGCGCCCCGGTCCCCGGCGATGTTCCGGAAAGGAACCGACAGCGGGTGGGTTCCTCCGTGCCAGGGCACGGAGGAACCCACCCCCAGGCGGGGGGAGCCCCCCGGGTGCAGGGCCGGGGGTGGGCGCGC
>NZ_JASNFO010000030.1:0-14466 GCF_032027725.1 Pseudofrankia coriaricola
GGGGTTGTCCCCCCACCCCCCCCGCGGGGGGGGGGCCCCGCGGGGGGCGGGCCCCCCCCCACCCCACCCGCTGTCGTGGCTCGACCCGCGGGTCAGTGCGCGTGCTTGGGCGCGCCCAGGCCTCGGGCCGGCGAGAGGTTGAGCGAGCGGCCGGCGAGGCCGCGGGAGCGGTGGCTGAGCCGGTCGGCGACGGTGCGCAGCTGCTTGCTGGCCTCGCAGTCGGGATCCGCGACGACCAGCGGCATGCCGGCGTCGCCGCCCTCACGCAGCCGGACGTCGATCGGGATCTGCGCCAGCAGCGGCACGTCGTGGCCGAGCACCTTGGTGAGCCGCTCGGCGACGGCGGCGCCACCACCGGCACCGAACAGGTCGATCCGCTCGTCGCAGTGCGGGCAGCTCAGGTAGGCCATGTTCTCCACGACGCCGACCACGTTCTGCCTGGTCTGAGCGGCGATCGTGCCGGCCCGCTCGGCGACCTCGGTCGCGGCCACCTGCGGGGTGGTGACGATCAGCAGCTCGGACGATGGCACCAGCTGGGCCAGCGAGATCGCGATGTCGCCGGTGCCGGGTGGCAGGTCGAGGAGCAGCACGTCCAGGTCGCCCCAGAAGACGTCGGAAAGAAACTGCTCCAGCGCCCGGTGCAGCATCGGCCCGCGCCAGGTAACCGGCTGGTTCCCCCGAGTGAACATGCCCGTGGAGATCACGCGGACGCCATACGCCTGCGGCGGCATGATCATTTTTTCGACCTGCGTGGGCCCGCGATCGATGCCGAACATCCGCGGCACCGAATGCCCGTAGATGTCCGCATCGAGAACACCGACCTTCAGGCCTGACTGAGCCATCGCCGCGGCGATGTTGACGGTGACCGACGACTTGCCCACGCCGCCCTTGCCGCTCGCCACCCCGTAGACCCGGGTGAGCGAGCCCGGCTGGGCGAACGGGATCGCCTTCGGGGCCACGCCGCCGCGCAGCTTCTCGTGCAGGGCGGCCCGCTGCTCCGGCGCCATCACGGACAGCGCGACGCGGACGTCGGTGACGCCCTCGATGGTGCGAACCGCGCGGTCGACCCTGGCGATGATCTCCTCACGCATCGGGCAGCCCGACACCGTGAGAAGGACCACCACGTCCACCGAGCCGTCGCCGCGGATCTGGATGGCCTCGACCATGTCGAGCTCGGTGATCGGCCGGCCGATCTCGGGGTCGAGGACGGTCGCGAGCGCCGCCTGGACCGCGTCAGAGGTAGGAGTGGGAGCTGGCAACGAAACCTCAGCCGTCTGGCTACCGCCGCGAAGCGGCAGGTACCGGCAGTGTGGGGACCTGAACTGGACTCTGGATGGGACAACGTCGGCGTCCGACGAGGTCGGCGTCGGACGACGCCCGGCCGACGCGTGAGAGACGCCATGGCGTGGGGTGAGCCACACCCGCCGCGAAGCGGTACCCCTCTCGGCGGCATCGCGACCGCCCGGCCGCGCCGTGGCCGCCTGACCAGCCGGGACGGCCATCTCCCCGCGCGTGGTGACACGCGCGGGAGTGCCGCCAGCCGGTCCAGCGAACACGTACGGACTTCCACCATAGCCCGCGTCGCGGCCAGGCGGCCCCACTCGGGCCGCCGGCCCGCGTATGCCCCGCTCCCGCCTGCAAGCGGGCCGCCTCGCCGATTCCGTCCGGCCAGGCATCGCGCCCTCGCCGGCGGAACGGGGCCGAGGATGGAGTACGCAGGGACGGGACCCGGCGACCGCGTCAGCCTCGCGCCCCGTCGATGGCGCCGGTGCCCACGGCGTCTGTCCCGTCACCGACGTACGCTGATCGAGTGAGTTTGCAAGCGGCGCCCCCTGAGGGAGACGGGCCTTCCCCACGGCCAGACCCCGCTCGGCCGGACGCCGCGAGCGAGCAGACAAGGCCCACCGAGCCGCGGAGGGCACCGCTGGCTCCGGCCGGCGCGGCCGAGCCGGGATGCGGCTCAGCGGATCCGGCGGCCGAGCGGGTCGACGCGCGCGGGATGCGCGCCTGGCGGGGCCTGCTGCGCGCGCATGCGCAGGTCACCCGGGTGCTCGAGGCCGAGCTCGAGGAGACGCACCAACTGCCGCTCGCCTCCTACGACGTGCTGGTCCAGCTGTCCGAGGCGCCGGACGGCGCGCTGCGGATGAGCGAGCTCGCCGACGCGGTGCTGCTGTCCCGCAGCGGGCTGACGCGACTCGTCGACCGGCTGGTGCGCGAGGGCCTGGTAGAGCGCAGATCCTGCCCGTCCGACCTGCGCGGGACGCTCGCGGTACTCATGCCGGCCGGCCTTGCGCGGCTGCGTACGGCCTCCGGCACCCACCTGCGTGGAGTGGCCCGCCACGTCCTGTCCCGCTACTCCCCCGAGGAGCTGGAGCTTCTCGGCGCCCTGCTCGGCCGACTGGCCGCCCCGGCGACCGAACACGGCTCCTGCGGTGCCGAGAGCCATCCCAGGAGCCACGGCCCGGACGCCTAGACAACGGACGCCTAGACAACGGCGCGCCCGCAAAGCGACGCGGGGATCAGGTGGCGTCGGTGTCCCACGGGGTGGCCGCGTCCGCCGAGGTGTGGACCCGGTTGGTGGCCTTGGCCTCCGCTGACTTCGCGGGCCTTCCCGAGGAGGCTGCGGGGCCGCCGGGCACCCGGTCCTTGGTCAGCGACGGGCCAGCCGAGGGCTCGTCACCGAAGAGATCCAGCTTGCCCTGCTTGTTCAGGTAGGACGGGAACAGGTCCTCGTCCCCGTCCTCGAGCAGGTGCTTGCGGACGAACGTCTTCGGGTGCAGATCGCGGATGTCGAGATCCGCGATCTCGGGACCGAGCTCGGAGCGCAGATCATCACGAACTCCGTTCGCCATCTGCCGCAGTTGCCGCAGCATCCTGCCGGCGTCCCTGGCGACCCGGGGAAGCTTGTCCGGACCGAACACGAACAGTCCGATCAGGAGCAGGACAGCGATTTCACCCCATCCAAGCCCGTTGAACACGGCCAGAGCGTACCTCCGCCGGACTCGCGCGCGTAGGACTCTCAGGTGACAAGCAGGTATCCAGCGACCAATCGGACCACCTTCGTCGCCGCGTCCTGTCGTTTTCGCGCCGGGTCAGCTCCGCCTGGCGGCGGAATCCTACCGAGCGAAATCGTTTCCACGGCACGCGAGGTCCCGCACGCCGCCTGGATCGGCGGCGGACCCGGTCGGGCCTAGTTCTTCTGCTCGGTCAGGGTCACCTGGGCGGTGGCGTCGCGCCCGGCGCGCTGATACCGCACGGTGACACGGTCGCCGACGTGGTGTCGCCTGGCCGTCTCCAACAGCTCGTTCGCCCCAGAGACCACGACGTCGTCGATCTTCGTCACGACGTCCCCGACCCGCAGGCCGGCAGCCGCCGCCGGGCCGCTCGGGTCGAGCTCGCGGACCAGCGCCCCCGGCACGCGCCCGGTGGCCGCCGCGTCCGTCTGGGTGACGGTGGCGGCCGATATCCCGAGGTAGGGATGGGTCGCGTGGCCGGTCTGGATGATCTCGTCAGCGATGGAACGCGCATAGTCGATCGGAATGGCGAAGCCGACGCCGATGCTGCCGGTCTGACCGTCGTCACCGGCCGGCGCCCCGGGAACCGAAGCGATGGCGGTGTTGATGCCGACAACCTGACCGTTGCCGTCCACCAGCGCACCGCCCGAGCTTCCAGGGTTGATCGCCGCGTCGGTCTGGATCGCCGCGCTCAGCTGCGAGGATCCCCCGCCTCCGGTCGGCTCCGACTGGCTCCGGTCGAGAGCGCTGACGATCCCGGTGGACACGCTGCCCTGCAGGTCGAGCGGAGCGCCGATGGCGATGACCGGGGTGCCCACCCGCAGCGAGCTGGACCGGCCGAGTGTCGCCGCTGGCAGCTGCCCGTCCACGTTGATCCGGATCACGGCCAGGTCGGTCTTCGGGTCCTGGCCGACGAGCTGCGCGGGGATCTCGGTGACGTCCTGGTAGCGGATGACGACGATCTCACCCGCGCCGTTCGCGGCCGGCGCGATGACGTGGGCGTTGGTGAGGATGTAGCCGTCCGGGCGGACGATCACTCCGGATCCCGTACTGCCCTGCTGCCCCCGCACCTTGATCGTGACCACGGACGGCAGCGCTCGCGCCGCCGCGTCGGCGACCGACCCCGCGCTCCCGGCCGGCGCATCCGTGCCGACCACCATGCCGGATCCAACGACGGCGGAACCCGAGTCATCGGGAGCGAGCCAGGCGACGCACACGCCGCCCACGAGGCCGCCCACGAGGCCGGCCACGAGCGCGACCACCGCGAGCGCGCGCCCACCGAACCGCCGCCGGCCGGCCTCGCCCTCGGGGCGTTCCTGCTCGGCCGCGTGGCGTGGCGCGACTGGTGCCGCCTGCTCGCCGCGCAGACCGCCGACCGAGACGATCCGTGGCGTCGAGGCGGCGGGTTTCGAGGGCGCGCCCGCCGCCGAGGCCTGCTCCGACGACGGGGTGCGCCGATGCTGATGAGCGGGACGCGCGGGACGAGCGGCACCCGGCGCAGCGGGCGTCGCGGTCCGCGCCGACGCCGCCGGCTGGCCGCCGGCCGAGCCCGGCGTCCGCTGCGTAGGCGGGGTCTCGGGCGAGGCCTGGGCGGGTGGGGTCTGGGTCGATGGCCGCTGGGGCGTTGATCTCTGAGGCGATGGCCTCTGGGGTGGTGACCGCCGCTCGGACGGCGGCGCCACCGGCGGCCGTGGAGCCGAGGCCCGTGCCGACGGCGCGCCGTCGGCACGGGTCGTCGACTCGCGACGATCCTCGCCGGCGCGGTCCAGGTCAACGGCGTCCGCCGGCGGCGCCGAGGACGAGGAGGAGCGCCGGGCGTCACCAGGCGGGGGCGACGCGGGTGGACGCGGCGCCGAGGCGGGAGCCGGAGGAGCCGGGGAGGCGGCGGCGGGCTTCGCCTGCTCGGCCCCGGACGGCGTCTCGTCGGAGTCGTCCCGTGCGTCCGTCCTGGGCTCGTCGGCCCGGGTGCGCCACCAGGCGGGGCGTTCAGGCCCGCGGACCGTGGTGGTTCGCGCCGCCGACGCGACGCCAGTCGGCGCCGCGCTCGCGGGCGCAGGGCTCGCCGAGGCGGCCTTGGCCGGGCTCTCGGCCGCCTTGGCCGGGCTCTCGGCCGCCTTGGCCGACCCGGGGCTTCGCTCTCGCGCCGAGCCCGCCGATGGCGAGCTCCGCTCGGGCCGAGCGGTCTGTGGTGCGTCGGTCTTCCCACCAGCCGGGCCGGCCGGATCCGCCGGTTCCGACGGGGACCCGCGCTCTGCCGGGGTCTTCTCGACCGCCGGCGGGGCGGCGGCGGAGGCGACTGACAACGCTCGCGCGTCGGAGGACCGATCGGTGCCCGCGTCCCGGCCTCCGGCCAGGTCGGCGGGTAGGACGGCGTCCGCGAGAGCCTGCGCCCGTTCCAGCGCGACCCGTCCCAGGGCGCCCGCCTGCGCGGTGTCGCGACGCAGAGACTCACCGTCGTCGGTCACGCCCACAGGCCCTCCGATCACGCCCACACCACTCGGAAGGAACCCGGGCCCCTGGGCCCGCCTGCCCAGGGCGGCGTGCGCGGAATACACGGTAAAGCCTGTTGGTGAACCTACCCACAGCGGTTGGACAGACAACCCACATCAGGTAGCCGATTCACGGCCTGGAGGGCGCAACGTGACCTAGATACGCCATGCGGTGGCCCTGGTAGCCGAATTCCGCGGCGGCTCAGCCTCGGGCGGCGAACGAAACCGACGAGACCAATGGCGTCGTCCCGCCCCTGTTGACCACAGGTAGTTGGGTGGCGGGAGCGGGCGGGCGGATAGTTGTTCCGCGCGCGACGGTCGGCTGGTCCCCCACGGCGGCGCCGGTCACCGTCAGCAGCATGAGCGCGGCGGACCCGACCAGGGTCCTGCGCACTCTCGCCTGGCCACGACCGGCCCGGCCCTCCTCCAGGCGGCGGATCCGCCGGATGCCCCCGGCCCGGGGAGACCGCGGGCGCGGGCGCGACAGATCGACCGCGGCCCCCGCCAGGTCGACCCGGCCGTGTGGTGCGGCCAGCCGCCCCCACGGCGACGGTCCTAACGCGGCCAGGCTCGTCGGCACCGCCAGCGGCAGGCGCGGGTGCGCCGCGCGCCGCCGGCTCGCGCCGCCCGGCCGCACCGGCCCGGGACGATGGACCGCCGCACCGCGGCCACCCGCGGCGCCGGTCGGTGCCAGCGGCTGCTGCCGCGTCCCGCCGAGACCGACAAGCCGGTCGGCCAGGCCCTCCGGCAGTGACGGGGCCCACAGGCCAGACAGCCGCTGCTTCATCCGCCGGTGTTCCGCGACCTCCTCGCGGCAGGCGGCGCAGTGCGCCAGATGGGCCAACGCCCGGTCTCGCTCATCGTGGCAAAGCTGGCCGTCCACGAGCGGGCAGAGCCGCTCGCCGAGGTGCGGCGTCACGCGCGGCCTTCCCGCGCCGCGCCGATCTCGACGCCGACCACGCCCGCGGTCGCGCGACGTCGGCGGCCACGCGGCCGCGTTCCCCCCTCCCGAGAGAGAGCCGCCTCCGCCGGAGGCAGCGACGAGGCCGGCGGGACGACGTCGGCCGGGGCCGCCGACGCGGGCGGTACCGCGCCGATCTCGGCGGTCAGGGCCTGGGTCGGCAGCGCCACGCCCAGGCGTGACTCGCGCGGGGCGCGATCCGCCAGCGCGGCGCGCAGCATCGCCCTGCCCCGCGAGATCCGGCTGCGCACGGTGCCGAGCTTGACGCCCAGCGTCTGCGCGATCTCCTCGTAGGACAGTTGTTCGATGTCGCAGAGGACGACGGCCGCACGGAAGTCCGGTGGCAGCGCCGCGAGCGCGGCCTCGATGTCCGCGTCCAGGTGCGCCTCGGCGTACACGGCCTCCGGGCTCGCCTCACGACCCGCGAGCCGTTCCGTGTCCTCCGGGAGCGCGTCGAAGCGGATCTTCTGCTGGCGGCGCATCCGGTCGAGGAACAGGTTGGTGGTGATCCGGTGCAGCCAGCCCTCGAACGTGCCGGGGGTGTAGTCGGCGAGCGACCGGAAGACCCGGACGAAGACGTCCTGGGTGAGGTCCTCCGCGTCGTGCGCGTTGCCAGTGAGCCGGTAGGCAAGCCTGTACACCCGGTTGCCGTGCTCCTTGACCACGTCCTCCCAGGACGGTGGCACCCAGGCCGCATCGGCCGTTGGGCTGGGCACGACCGCCGAGGCCTGCTGGGCCGCCAGGACGGACGGCTTGGCGTCCGGTCCGTTCACGGCTGCCTCTCGGTCGACTTTGAACGACGACCGTACTCGACGGGCAGGCCATGGCGCGGCAATTCCCGCTGCGGACACGAGCCCTTCTCCTCTCGGTCTGCTAGGACGACGCGGTAGCAGTGTGCGACATGGCTCGACACGAACTTTGATGAACGATGCAACGCGCCGCTCTTGCACGCCGTTCCCGTAGGCTGCGTTTGTCATGCCGGACACCGACATCGGCGCACACGATCGAGCCGCCGCCTTCGCCGAGGGCTTCCTGCTGGAAGACCCCATCCTTCGTGCTGCCCGCGCACGTGCCGAGGAGGTCGGGATTCTCCCGGTCAGCCCCGGTGCCGGCGCGGTGTTGCGTTTCCTGGCCGCGTCCGTGGGCGCGCGTGCCGTCGTCGAGATCGGTACCGGGACCGGTGTCTCGGGTACCTGGCTGCTGCGCGGGATGCGGCCGGACGGCACGCTGACCACCATCGACGTGGAGGCCGAACACCTCCGGCTGGCCAGGCGCACCTACGCGGACGCCGGGATGGCGTCCAACCGCAGCCGCCTGATCACCGGCCGCGCCCTGGACGTCCTGCCTCGGCTCACCGACGGGGCCTACGACCTGGTGTTCTGCGACGCGGACCGCCGGGAGGGCACCGAGTACCTCACCCAGGCGCTGCGGCTGCTGCGTCCGGGCGGTGTGGTTGTGTTCGCGGGCATCCTTATCGACGGCCTCGCCGCCGACCCAGCGGTTCGCAACCCGGAGGTCATGGCCATCCGGGAGCTTGCGACGGCGGTCCGCGACGATGCCCGGCTCACCCCGATGTTGCTGAACGCCGGCGACGGCCTGCTGGTGGCCGCCGTCGCGAAGTCCTCGCCCGTCGGGTAGCCGGGATCTCCGGGGTTCCCGCCGGATCGGCGACAGGGTTCCCGGCGAGCCGGCCTCGTCGGTCCGGGCGGCTGGCGGTCTGGGAGGTCGGCCGGCGGGTCCGGGCCCACGAGCCGGTGGTGGTGCTGTCACGTTTTCCAGCTCACTCCCATTGGCTTAGGGCCGCCTGAAGGCGCGGTAAGCATGTCGGCATTCCGACAGGCACGCGGGCGGTCGAGGCGGCGGCGGTGGGGCCCTGCTCAGGCGCACGCGACGGCGAACTAATGTCGAGTGGCGGTGTCCGCGCACCGTGGAACGAAGCGGCACCTGGGGGAAGGATCATGTCGGGCAAGCGGTTCGGTGGTGGCACTTCCGGTGGGGATCCCAGGGAGCGCCGCCACCCGTCACGTCGGCGTCATCCGCTCTCCGTCGGCGGTCGCGGCGACCAGGGCAGCAACGGCTCGCTCGCCGCGTTCCTGGTCGGCGTCGCCGTCGTCGCCGGCCTGATCGGTTTCACCCTCAACCGGATGACCACCGGGAGCGACGGCACCCCCACGCCGGCGGTCACGCCGACCGCCGACGCCGCCACCGCGGCCGACCCGCTGGCCGGCCTGACCGCCGAACAGGTGGCGATCCGGCTGCTCGGCGCCGGCGTGCCACTGCGCACCTCGATCGTCTATGACGCGTCGAGCGACCCGAACCAGCTGCTCGGCAAGCCGGGCGGCTACACCAGCAAGATCGCCTTCCTGGACGCCAGGACCGGCATCAGCCCGGCGGGTGTCACCAGCAAGGACCCGGTCGAGCAGGGTGGCAGCATCGAGGTCTTCGCCGATCCGGCCGCCGCGAGCTCCCGGGTTCAGCAGCTGCGGACGATCAGTTCCTCGAGCCAGCTGGTTCAAGAGGCCGACTACCAGCACGGCGGAGTAGTGCTGCGGGTGTCGCGCTACCTCAAAAAGGCGGACGCGGACGGCTATGGGGACGCGCTCGCCGCGCTCGCGACGTCAGCCGCCGTGGCGCCGGACGCCACGGCCACGGCCGGCTGAGCATCCGGGGCCGCCGTCCGTGGTGCCACCCGGCCTGGCGATTCGGGACCAACGGGGCAGATTGACGCCGGCTCCCAACGGGAACCGCACCTCTGTGAACGTCCACGAGTTCTACACGGCCGACCCGCGGCGGCAGGAGTCCGAGGAGATCTCCTTCGGCGAAGGGTGGACCGATCACACGGACCCGTCGTCGACCTACCGGCTGAGCTGGGTCGAGGTGACGGGTGAGATCTACGCCGTGCGCGAGCCCCACCCGGGCGGTGGCCTGCTGGCGGCGGTCTTCGACCACTACAACGTCCACCAGGCCGACGTCGACGAGATGAAGGTGGAAATCCTCGCCGTCGCCGACCTGGCGAGTATCGAGAAGGCACTGGCCGGCTGGCGCGAGCGGCTCGGCGAGCATGACAGCCTGCGCTGGGCCCGCGAGCGGCTGAGCCCGATCCATCAGGCGGCTGAGGCCGAACGGGGACTCGACGCGCCGAACGTCTGAACTCGGGCCAGAAGCCGGGCGCGAGCGGCACCACCGGCCAGCGGCGATGCCGCCGGCCCAGGAACGGCGCCGCCGGCCCGGCGTCAGGAAGCCGGGACGGCGGCCGGGACCGAGGAGTCGGCGGCCGTCGGCGCCGCCGCCGTGGTGAGCCAGCGCAACAGGGTGCGCACGCCCCAGCCGGTGCCGCCCCGGGTGATCTCGGCGTCGTCGGAGTCCGCGCGGGCCGTACCGGCGATGTCCAGGTGCGCCCAGGGCAGCCCGTCGGTGAACTCGCGCAGGAACAGCGCCGCCGTGATCGACCCGCCGCCCACGTCCAGCGCCCGGCCGATGTTCGCGAGATCGGCGACCGGCGACTCCAGCGCCGGGCGGTACTCCTCGACGAGCGGAAGCCGCCAGACCCGCTCGCCAGCCTCCGCGGCCGCCGCGGTGAGCCCGTCAGCGAGCGCGTCGTCGGACGCGAACAGGCCGGCGGTGCGCCGGCCGAGCGCGACCGAGATCGCCCCGGTCAGGGTGGCGAGATCCACCAGCAGGTCCGCGCCGAGCGCGCCCGCCGCGTACGCCAGCCCGTCGGCGAGCACCAGCCTGCCCTCGGCGTCGGTGTTGAGCACCTCCACCGTCCGCCCGCCCCAGCAGGTGATGACGTCGCCGGGGCGCATCGCCGCGGCTCCGATCATGTTCTCCGCGATGCAGAGCAGCCCGGTGACCCGGCCGGGCGCGCCGAGCTCCGGCAGCGCGACCATGGTCGCGAGCACGGCCGCCGCGCCCGACATGTCCGTCTTCATCCCGGCCATCGACCCCGCCGGCTTGAGCGAGAGCCCGCCGGAATCGAAGGTGATCCCCTTGCCGACCAGGACGCGGTGCCCCAGCTCGGCGCCGTCAGCGGTCGGCGGCCCGTCGTAGCGCAGCTCGACCAGGTAGGGCGGGCGTACCGACGCCGCGCCGACCGCGACCAGGCCGCCGAAGCCGCGGGCCTCGAGTTCCCGGACGTCCATCAACGACGCGTCCAGCCCAGCCGCCCGCGCCGCCGCGACCGCCCGCGCGGCGAGCCATTCCGGTGATTTCACCAGGCTTGGCATGTTGACGAGATCACGGGCGGTCAGCACGGCCCTGGCGAGGACGCCGGCCCGTCGAACCGCCTCCGCGGCCTCCGCCAGCTCCGTCGGCGTCAGCGCGCGCGACGTCCAGACGATGACCTCGTCGACGCCATGCCCGCGCTCCGGCCCCGTCACCGGCACGGCGGGCTCCTCCGCCGGCGAGACCTCATCCGTCTCCCTGGAGGCATCCGCGGCGTCCACGGCGTCGGTGACGCGCTCGTCGCCCCGCAGGTCGGTCTGTCCGGCGGAGAGATCGCCAACCTCGGCATCCGCTGAGGCGGCGGTGACATCGGACGCGGCCTTCCCGGCGCCGCGGGGCTGCCGGTAGGAGGCGAGCGCGAGGCCCTCGGTGAACGCGGCCAGCGCCGCCGAGTCCGGGTCCGCGACCAGCGCCACCCGGTCGCCGGCGCCGGCCCGGCGGGCAAGCGCCGCGCCGGCCGAGCGCCAGTCGGCGCCGCTCCCGGTGCCGGCGCCCACCAGGAGAAGCCGGGCCGGGGGCTCGGCGCGGGCCAGCGGAACCAACAGAACCGAGCCAGCGTCGCCGCCGAAGGTGTGAGTGGTCAGCAGCGCGTCAAGATTGATACCAAGTTCGGCGCAGGCGGCGCCCGCTATCGGGCTGACCTGGTAGCCATCCCTGACCGTGGCTGAGCCAGCCGTGCCGGCTTCGCCCGAGCCGCCCTGGCCGTCGGAAGCCGTCTCCTCGGACGACAGCACGACCACTGCGAGCGCGGACGAATCCGGCGCGGCCGGACCGCCGGGTCGTAGGGTGACCACCGGGACGCTCCAGCGCCCCAGGTCACCATCACGGATGGAGATAGTCACACTTCCCTGATCGCGATCAGCTACCACGGACCGAGACGGTTCTTCCCTGCCCATCGGCGTCGAGCGCCGAGGCAGAGCGAGGCTCGACCTCCAGGCAGTCCAGAGGAAGCTCTCCCGACGGACATCCGACACGAGCCCGCGGAAGCTACCCCCGCGCTGTGAGGGCGACGAGCAGGGCGGGCCGTCCGGCTTACCCGACCGCGGTCTTGAGGGCGTCGCCGAGCGCGCTCGCCTCGTCAGCGGTGAGCTCAACGACGAGCCGGCCCCCACCCTCGAGCGGGACACGCATCACGATCCCCCGCCCTTCCTTGGTGACCTCGAGCGGACCGTCACCCGTCCGCGGCTTCATGGCCGCCATCGGTGCACCTCTTCCTGCCGTCGGACCTACGTCTGCCGACGATTATCCCGTAGCCGGGGCAGCAAACCGAAACACGGCCCTCCGCAGAGCCACAACGGTCGACGCAGCCGCCCCACCGATCTGCCAGGTCAGACCCGACGCCGGCTGATAGGTCCGGCGGCGCGGCGGACCAACGGTAGATCCACGGAGACTCGAAGGCGGACCCGGACAGAAGGTATGTCACGGATGCCCCGGTTTATGACGGGTCCGCGAGCCGGTGCGAGGTTCGGCGGGCAGCCCGGGCGGGTCGAGCGGGAGAACGATCGTCTAGGCCAGCGGAGGCTGGGAACTGGTGGGCGAGAACGCGTCCGTGGGGGCGGTACCCGACGCCGGCGGAGACGCCGGCAGATCCGCGTGGGCAAATGTGGCCAGCCGGACCAGTTCTTCGTCGCGACGGGCCAGCTCGTCATCCCGCCAGGCCAGCTCGCTGGCGAGCCTGGCGAGCAGTGCGTCCACCTCGGCCATCCGGTAGCCGCGGAAGGCAAGGTTGAGCCGGGCCGCGGCGACCTCACGCGCGCTGACCGGACCGGTCGCCGGCAGGCCGGTCGGCACGGCGTCCGGTGGGGCCGGCGCCATCCGGTCGAACCAGCCGACGGCAAGTGCCGCGACCACGAACACCACTGCGGCGATCACGAGGACCTCGATGACGAGCACCACGCCCCGATGGTAGCTCCCCCACCGATCTGACAGACCCGACCAGTCCTCGGCCCGGATGCTCGGCGCTGGTTCGGGGCCCGCAGTCAGATCGGCGGGGACCCCTCGCCTGGGTAGACGCCAAACCAGACCGTGTCCCGGACGCTCGGCGCTGGTTCGGGGTCGGCAGTCAGATCGGCGGGGACCCCTCCTGCTTCCCCACCGATCTGACAGACCCGGCTAGACCCTTGTCCGAACGCCCTGCTCCATCCGGGCCGGTCGTCAGATCCGGACCTCCCAGATCACGACCTCCCAGATCGCTGACCTCCCAGATCACGACCTCCCAGATCGGCTTCGCCGATCTGGCAGGGACCCCGTCCGCCGATCCGGCAGGGACCCTGTCGCCGATCCGGCAGGGACCCCGTCCGCAAGCTCCGCCGATCCGGCAGGAACCCCGGGGGACCCCTCGCGTGGGTAGACGTCAAGTAGCGGGGCGGCTGAGGTCGGCACGCGCGTCGGGGGGTCTGGCAGGCTCGGGGTGTGTCTCGTGACGTCGCCGTGCCCACAGGTCCGCCCCAGGCAGCCGCGCGGGCGGCACCGGGTCCCGAGCGGCGGCCGGGGCCGCTGCGGCTCGGGACGCGGGTGTTCGGGCCGACCGAGACGGTCGTCATGGCAATCGTGAACCGGACACCGGACTCGTTCTTCGACCGCGGCTCCACCTACGGCGAGGCCGAGGCTCTGGCCGCCGTCGACCGGGCGATCGCCGAGGGCGCGGGGATCATCGACATCGGCGCGGTCAAGGCCGCCCCCGGCGGCGAGGTGAGCCCGGTCGAGGAGCTGCGCCGCATCGGCGGGTTCGTCGCCCGGGTGCGCGCCGCCCACCCGGACGCGGTGATCAGCGTGGACACCTGGCGGGCCGAGGTCGGCCGGGTGGTGGTCGGCGAGGGAGCCGACCTGCTCAACGACGCCTGGGGTGGCGTGGAACCGGAACTCGCCGAGGTCGCGGCCGAGGGCGGAGTGGGCCTGGTCTGCACGCACGCCGGCCACCTGCCGCCGCGGACCCGCCCGCACCGGATGAGCTATCCGGATGTCGTGGCCGACATCGTGGCCACCACCAGCGCACTCGCCGAGCGCGCCGTCGCGGCCGGGGTGCGCCCTGATGCGGTGATCATCGACCCGGGGCACGACTTCGGCAAGAACAGCCGGCATTCGCTCGAGGCGACCAGGCGGACCGATGAGCTGGTCGCCACCGGGTGGCCGGTGCTGATGGCGATGTCGAACAAGGACTTCATCGGCGAGGCGCTCGACGCGGCCGTCGAGGAGCGGCTGGAGGGCACCCTCGCGGCGACCGCCGTCAGCGCCTGGCTGGGCGCCCGCGTCTTCCGCGCCCACCAGGTGGGAGCGACCCGTCGCATCCTGCGCATGGTGGCGGCCATCCGCGGCGACGCCGACCTAGCCGTGGCCCGCCGCGGCGTCGTCTGAGGCGGTCCCGCGGCGGACGCTTCGCGCCCGCCGCCGGGCGCCGTCTGTCGGGCGCTGAGCCTGACCTCCCAGATCGGCTTCGCCGATCCGGCAGGGACCCTGCTCCCCACGTGGTACCGAGGCTGAGGCGTATGACGGTGGTGGGCCTGATTCCGGGCTGACGACGTGGCTGGGTTGGCGCTGCGCTGATGCGCCGTCACCTTCTGTGGCCGAGTTGCGCATATTGCTCGCTAGAACGACGTCACATCCGCCGCGCGGCTTGATGCCGAGACCCTTGGGACGTCCAGAACCGGCTCCCTAGTGCAGCTCCGCGTAAATCTTGCTGGCCTGGCTGGTGATCAGCCGATCCAGGCGGTGGGGTCGCCGGCGTAAAGCCCGCAGGCGCAGTTGAGGGCCTGTTCGGGCGTGCCGACGGACTCGCCAC